>NZ_NFIE01000001.1:0-217311 GCF_002161605.1 [Collinsella] massiliensis
TACTGGATGACCGGCTTGTCGAGGACGGGGAGCATCTCCTTGGGCGTGCACTTCGTCGCGGGGAGGAAGCGGGTGCCCAGGCCCGCGGCGGGGATGATGGCCTTCATGGCGTGGTTCCTTTCGGGAGCGGGATGCGCGGTCGCGGTCGCGGCGCGCAGATACCTATAGCCAGCATCTTAGCGCCGACGCCCCGCGGAGCATCGGGGTTCAAGCAATCTACAGAGTGGTCACCCCGCACGCGGATGATAAAATCCAGCCTGTCTGCTTTTTATCATTCTGAGAACGGATACCCGATGAAACGCATCCTCCTCATCGCGACCGGGGGCACCATCGCCTCGGCCGAGGACGGCCACGGCCTCTCCCCCGCGCTCTCCGGCGAGGAGCTCGCCGCCTGCGTGCCCGAGGTCGAGGGGCTCTGTGAGCTCACCACCCTGCAGCTCATGAACATCGACAGCACCAACATGCGGCCGCAGGACTGGCTCCGCATCGCGAACGCCATCGCCGAGCGCTACGCCGACTTCGACGGCTTCCTCATCCTGCACGGCACCGACACCATGGCATATACGGCGGCCGCGCTCTCCTACCTCGTGCCCGCGAGCCCGAAGCCCATCGTGCTCACCGGCTCGCAGCGCCCTATGACGAGCTCGTTCACCGACGCGAAGCTCAACCTCTACCAGAGCCTGCTCTACGCGGTCGACGACGCATCGCGCGACGTCTCGATCGTGTTCGGCGGCATCGCCATCGCCGGCACGCGCGCCCGCAAGCAGCGCACCATGAGCGCCAACGCGTTCAAGAGCGTGAACTTCCCGCCCCTCGCCTATATCAGGAACGACCGCATCGTGCGCGCCGGCTCCTGGGCGGCCAGCGGGGATGCCGCCGCGACCGATGCCCCCGCGCCGGCTCCCGTCCACTTCGACGCCATCGATGACCGCGTGGCCGTGCTCAAGCTCACGCCCGGCCTCGACCCCGCCATCTTCTCCGCCCTCATGCCCGCCTACCACGCGCTCGTGCTCGAGATCTACGGCCTCGGCGGCATCCCGGATTACGGCGCGGGAGAGCTTTCGTTCAAGCGCGCCATCTTCGATTGGGTCGATTCGGGGCGCGCCGTCGTGCTCACCACGCAGGTGCCCGAAGAGGGCCTCGACCTCGGGGTCTACGAGGTGGGGCGCGCCTACGCCGAGCACCCGGGCATCCTTCGGGGCGGCGACATGACCACCGAGGCCATCGTGGCCAAGATGATGTGGGCGCTCACGCAGGCGGGCGACGCACGCGAGCTCGAGCGGCTCTTCTACCGCCCCGTCAACCACGATCGCAGCGACGATTAGGTTTTCCTGTTCGTTGAGGGCGCCGCGCGCGGGCGCCGTGGAGCGGGCGCGCCGGCTTACCGCAGCAGCGAGATCACGTCGGTACCGAGCGCCTTCGCCAGGCGGTCGAGCTGCTTGATGGACATGTTCGCCTGGCCTGCCTCGATCCTGTTGAGATACGGGCGGCTCACACCGGCCATCAGGCAGAACGCGGTCTTGGAAAGGTGCTGCTCCTCGCGCAGGGAGCGCACGTTGCGACCGGCCGTCTGTTCAATGCTCTCGTTCATGGCACGAGTGTCTGCAAGAACCCGGTCGGATGCGTAAATTATAGTTTACGTTCGATGTAATCCGCATATCGGAGCGCATCTATACAATGCGCGGTAATCCCGGGACGCGCGGGCGAACCCGTGCGCGCGGGACGTATCCGATGCCGCCTCCGCGCACCGGTTCGTGCGGCGACGGGCGACGTGCGGTTGTTTGTTTCGACAAATGAGTAACAGGCGGCGGTGTGCGACGCACAGGTAAGCGACGCTCTACCTGCCGCGGCAGCGCGGGCGCCCGCCATCGCGACGGCGGGCGGGGCGCGCATCACGCGAGCTTCAACGCAGCAAGAAGCCCGGCGGCGCAGCCATACGCCCGCGCTACCCCGGTATCCCCCGATGTACGATCAAACCCCGAGGCGGGAACGTTTCGGACCGACTAGAGCGAGAAGCTGAAACCGGTTCCGGTGTAGGCAGCAAACAGCAGGTAGATGGTGCAAGCGGTGAGCAGCGCGCCGATCACGACGCCGCTCCGCACGCCGCGCCGGTACACGAGCTCGGCCGCGACGCGGGACTCCTTGTTCGCGTTCGCCTGCCGGCGCGCGTTGAAGATCGTCGCGATCGCGAGCAACAGGCTCACCGCGGGCACCCAGAACAGCTGGTAGCGGCTCTCGAAGCGCGTCGGATCGCCCGCGGCGTCGAACGCCATGGCCACCGAGTCCGGCAGCTGCGGCACGACCACGAACGTGATGGCGAGCGGCAGCAGCCCGACCACCACGAGCGCGATGGTGAGGTACCCGTTCACCCGACCGTATTGGAACATGTTATCAACCCATCTCTTCGGTATGCAGCAGCATCGCGGCAGCACGCGATGCTACACGTTGAACCGGAAGTGCACCACGTCGCCGTCGGCCATGACGTAGTCCTTGCCCTCCATGCGGAGCTTGCCGGCGGCCTTGGCCCCCTGCTCGCCGCCGAGCTCGACGTAATCGTCGTAGGAGATCACCTCGGCCTTGATGAAGCCGCGCTCGAAATCGGAGTGGATGACGCCCGCGGCCTGCGGGGCGGTCGCGCCCTGGCGCACCGTCCACGCCTTGACCTCCATCTCGCCCGCCGTGAAGAACGACTGCAGGCCGAGCAGCTTGTAGGCGGCCTGCGCGAGCACGTCGAGGCCGGGGCGCTCGAGCCCGAGCGACTCCAGGTACTCCGCGGCTTCCTCGGCGTCGAGCTCGGAGAGCTCCGCCTCGATCTTCGCGCAGATGGGGATCGGCGTCACGCCGTCAATGGGCTCGAGCTCCTCGCCGAGCATGTCCTCGTCCACGTTGGCCACGTAGAGCATGGGCTTCATGGTGAGTAGGAACAGGCCCTTGGCGGCCGCGCGCTCCTCGGGTGTCATGTCGAGGGTGGCGGCGCGGTTGCCCTCGTTGAGCCAGGCGGCGAGGCGCTTGGCCACCTCGAGCTTGGGCGCGAGCTCCTTGTCGCGCTTGGCGTCCTTCTCGAGCTTGGGCAGCTGCTTGTCGAGCGTCTGGATGTCCGCGAGGATGAGCTCGGTCATGATGGTGTCGGCATCGGCGGCGGGGTCGACGAAAGCGCCCACGCGCCCGACCTCGCGCATGACGTTCGGATCCTTGAAGTAGCGCACGACCTCGCAGATGGCGTCCGTCTCGCGGATGTTCGCGAGGAACTGGTTGCCCAGGCCCTCGCCCTCGTTCGCGCCCTTCACGAGGCCGGCGATGTCCACGAACTCGACCGTGGCCGGCACGATGCGGCCGGGATGCGCGATCTCGGCGAGCTTGCCCAGGCGGTCGTCCGGCACGTCGACGATGCCGACGTTCGGGTCGATCGTGGCGAAGGGGTAGTTGGCGGCGAGGCCGCCCTTCTTGGTGAGGGCGGTGAAGAGCGTCGACTTGCCCACGTTGGGCAGGCCGACGATACCGATGGATAGGGCCACGAGGCACTTCCTCTCTCAGCTCGCCCGGCACGCGGGCACGAACTCGTTCGAACTTATTTATTGTACGCGAGAAACAGCGCGGCTCACAAACGCCAAATGCCACGGCACGAAAAGGAGGTCGTCCGTTTCCGAACGACCTCCTTCCATGAACGAGCTTGCCGCCCTGAACACGCTAACGCGTGGCGCAATTGTTATAAGCAGCAGCCAGCATGTTGGTGTTCTTGATAATGATGTACATGCCGATCCAAGGGCCGAGGCCGCACAGAAGCAGACCGATGATATACCACATGAGCACCGTGGTTCCATTCTCCTGGAACTGCATGCCATAACGCGGCGCATTTGCCGCAAGGCGATTGCCGATCTTATAGACCCACCACAAGTTATAGATGCCACACGTCACGATCGAGAGCGCGATGTAGGCAGCGAGGCCGGGAGTGCTCTCTCCGTCTCCGACGCACATGGTGTTCATATCGCGCGCAATGGCGTACACGAAGTAGAACCCATAGATGCCACAGGTAACGAACGACAGGATGATGTAAACCAAAATGCTACGATCTGTCGGGATGAACCTGCCGCCGGGAGGCGGTGTCTGCGTGTAGATTGCCCCACCCGTGAGCGGCGAGCCAATATCTGGTTGCTGCGGTGCGGCACCTGAAGGCTGCAGGTTCGCCCCGCACATCGGACAGAACGCGCTTCCATCGGGAATCTGCTTACCGCAACGACTGCAAAACATGTAGGCCTCCTTCAGCCGAATGTATCCAAAAGATATTTCTTGCGCAGGCAAGCGTCAAGGCACAGCATCCGAGACAACGTGAATCGAAACATGCGACGTGGCATCACGAGAAGAGCTGCAACCAACCCGGCCGCGAGACATTTACCACATCGTCCACCGTTCCGGCATCGACCAAGAGCGCGGTGTCCGCAGGCATCGCCAAGCGCCATGCCCACAGCACAATGAACGCAACGATTGCGAGGAAGAGCGCTGCGACGATGACGCGGTGGTAGCGCTCGCTGCGCGTGCAGGCAAGGACGATGATCACGGGAACCGTCCAAAAGAGCGGATGATATGCCACGGCGCGGAGCAGATTGCCCTGAAGCGCTTCGAACCATGCGCGCGTGAGCCCGCAGCCGGGGCACGAGACGCCGGTCAGAAACTTGATGGGACAACCTATGCCTGTAGCATAAAGCACCAGCGCGGCTACGATGACGATCGCGGCGATTGCCGCCATCTCTTTGAGACCGCCACCGTTGTGCTCCCCTTGCTTCCGGCTACCCATGACCCTAATCCGCGAGCTTCTCCACGCGGTCGAGCACGGAGTCAAGCTTCTTCTTGGCCTCAGCCTTCATCTTGTCCGCCTCTGCCTTGGCACGCGCCTGCTCGGCCGCGCGCTGCTCGGCCTCCGGATCGGGGACGACGAGGTCCGCGCCGTCGCGCTCCACCATCTTGAGGGCGCCCGGCTGGCAGACCTCCGCGCACAGGCCGCAGCCCGTGCAGTACGTGGGCTCGACCGTGAAGGTTCCCGACCCCACGAGGTCGCAGGCGCGCAGCGGGCAGGCCTCGACGCAATCGCCGCACAGGGTGCAGCGCTCGAAATCGCATTCGGGAACGCTCACCCGCACGTTCGGCGCGAGCTCGGGGTGCGCCTGGAGCGTCGAGAGCAAAAGCTGCCGGCTCTGCGTGAGCACGCGGCGGCGCTTGAGCGAGTTCGCGCCCGTCGAGGCGGAAAGCGAGCGCTCGAGCGCGGAGAGCTTCTTGGTGTGCTCCTTGATGCGCTGCGACACCGTCGTCACCGCGGCCGCCGCGGGGTTGAGCTTCGCCATGGCGAGGCCCGTGGTCTGCTTGATCTTGTCGAAGTACTCCTTGCGCTCGAACGCGCGCGACTTCTCGCAGGTGAGCGCCTTCGCGTCTACCTCGAGGCCCATGCCGCGGCCGGACCATTCCTCGGCCGTGGCGATGGCGTCGCCCAGCATCTCCTCGCCCTGGGCGTTGCGGCACGCCGTGCAGATGTCGAGCGGCAGGTACACGCTCACGTTCGGGAAGTCCATGAGGATGGCGAACCAGGTCTCGGGCGTGACGTCGCCCACGCAGGCGAGCACGACCTCGTTGTCGCGCGGGACGCGGCGGAGCGCGCGCGTGCAGGTCACGTACGCCGTCTCGTAGGCCGTGGCGGCGGCCGCCACCGCATCGTAGATGCGCTTCGGGCGCTTCTGCGGCGAGTAGATGGCCTCCGTGGGGCACACCGGCGCACACAGGCCGCACTTGCGGCAGCTATCGAGGATGTCGATGCCGCCGTCCTCGATCTCGATCGCGTTCACCGGGCACACCTTCACGCACGCGCGGCAGCTGCTCTTCTCCGAGCGGCACGCGAGGCACGGCACGGTGTTCGCCCGCGGACGCTCCTTGTAATCCGCCGGGTTCCATTCCTTCGCCTCGGCCTCGGGGTTGCCCAGGAAGGCGTTCGCGAGGTCGTTGAACGGCTCGGTGATGCCGCTGAGCCCCTTGGTGATGTCGATGAGGTCGTCGAACATGTCGCGCTGTTGCTGCGCCATAGCTACCTCCCAAACGCTGGGGCGACCGGGCCCCGTCCGATGCGCGCGGTGCGGGCGCGGCCGCGCGTGCGTCGCGCCGCCCTCAATGCGAAACCGTCTTATTGTACGGCAGGCGGGTGCGCGAGGCGTTGCGCGCGCAGCCCTGCAAACTTTTTCAATTCCATACACGCATTGTCCGGGCGACGCTGCATAATGGAGGGAGCCTGTCGGAAACGAGCCCTGCGGTCGTCGCCGTGCGCGGCACCTGCGGGCAGACAGAAAGGAACGCGTATGTTTTGTCCGAAATGCGGCGCCAAGAACGAGGACGGCGCTAAGTTCTGCGGTGCTTGCGGCGCGCCCATCCCGCAGCCCGCGAGCGCCCCTGCGCCCGACGCGCAGCCTGCGGGTGCTCCCGCCCCCGGTCAGGTTCCCGGCCCCGTACCCGGCCCGGTTCCCGGTTCCGCGCCGACCCCCTCGCCCATCGCGAGCGGCGCCTCGCAGCTCGGCAGCCTCGCCGGCAACCTCGGCGGCATCCTGCCCCTCGCGCGCATCATCGCCGGCGCCGTGCTCGTAATCGCCTTCTTCCTGCCGTTCTACAGCATCTACGGCATCTTCGACATGAGCCCCATGCAGATGACGTTCGGCGTCGACTTCTACGGCTCGCACATCGACGGCGAGATCCGCAACCTGTACTACCTCATCCCCGGCATCGGCACCCTTATCGCCGCGTTCGTCTATAAGAACAAGCAGGGCGACATCGCCACCCTGGCCGCTGGCGTCCTTGGACTCATCTTCCTCTTCATCACGCTCGAGGATGGCGTGAGCCTTGCCTTCGGCGGATGGCTCTACGTTCTGGCGAGCATCGTCTGCATTGCCATCGGCGCGCTGCAGCTTATCGCAAACCGCAAGTAACGAATACGGCGCAGCCGCTCGCGTCCCAAGGCAGCGCGATACGCGACCCGTCCACAACACCCCATGATCGCCCTACGATCTCCTGAAGGGCCTGCTCCCGGAACTCCACGGGGGCAGGCCCTTCGCCGTAACGCGTCTCCCCGCATACCCTGCAGCGAATCAACTCATGCAGGACGCCTTTGTTCCGCCCTTCTTCTCACACTTCTTTTGACGTTCTCCGCCTTTGTAGAGCTGCAAGCACCTCATTGATGCTTTTGAAGTTCAAGCCCATTTGATATATGATTTGGGCTTGAATATAACAAGCAGAGGAGCGAGCATGACGCAGCGGGAGCAGCTCGAACAGCTCATCGACGAGGGAAACGGCTATCTCTCCTGCAGGGAGGCGGCGTACCGCGGAATCTCACCGCAGGCGGTCTCCCTCTATGCGCACGAGATGGGGCTCGTGCGCGAGGCGCGAGGACTCTATCGCGACCCCGCGTCCTGGGAGGATCCCCTGCATGTGCTCCAGTTCCGCTATCCCAAGCTCATCTTCTCCCATGAGACCGCATTGTTCCTGCTCGGGCTCTCAGAACGAGAGCCGGCAACGGTAACCGCGACCCTCGCCACCGGCACGGGTTCAGCCGCCCTTGCACGCGATGGCGTGAAGGTATACAAGGTCAGGCCTGATCTGCTGGAGCTCGGACTCGGCGTAGCGGAGACTCCCTTCGGCCACCTCGTACGGTGCTACGACCGCGAGCGAACCCTTGTGGACCTCCTGCGCAGCCGAACCACGGTCGATCAGCAGGAGCTGCTCGCCGCCCTCAAAGGCTACGCGCGGTCGCGCCGCCGCGACATCCCGCTCCTCATGCGCTATGCCCGGGCATTTTCGGTCGAGCGCCTGCTCGCCACCTATCTGGAGGTGCTCCTATGATCACCAGCTCGCGTCAACTTATGGACCGCATCAAGAACCTCGTCGGCAGCGATAGCGCGAAGGCTCAGACAGCCATGCGCTTGTACGCCATGGAGCGGTTCCTCGATCGGCTCGCGCGCTCGCCGTGGAGGGGTCGCTTCATCGTAAAGGGCGGGGCGCTCGTCACGGCGCTCGTCGGCGTCTCCATGCGCACGACCATGGACATCGACGCGACGGTGGAGGGCATCACGCTGCAGGAGGATGAGATCATACGGGTCGTCGAAGAAATCTGCATGATCGAGACGGACGACGGGATGGACTTCCATGTGAAGTCGGTCGACCGCATCATGGACGAACACGACTACCCGGGAATCAGGCTGTCGATGGAGGCTCTTCTCGACCGTGCCCGAATCCCCATGAAGCTTGATTTCTCGACCGACGACCCAATCACGCCGGGAGCAATCGAGCTCGGCTACCCACGCCTCCTCGAAGACGGTGAGATTCCCATCATGGCGTACAACCTGGAAACTCTGCTCACAGAGAAGCTCGAGACCATAATCTCTCGCGGTGTCGCCAACACGAGAATGCGCGACTTCTACGACATCTTCGTGCTCCTCGAGGTAAAGGGCGATTCCATAGAACCACATACCTTGAAAGCGGCGATTAGAGCAACCTTTGCCAAACGGGGAACAGACTCGTCGCCTGAGAATGCACGACTCATCCTGAGCGAGCTCGAAGACGACGAACGGATGAGAGAGATGTGGTTCCGTTACCAGTCCAAATCAGATTACGCGCGGGATGTCACATGGGAAGATGCCATGCGCGCGGCCTCACGCCTCATAGATGCGCTTGCAGGCGGACGAGATGATTCCCCAGGGGATTGACCTCGCACCGGAAGCGTTTTACCTGATGGCATCTCTTTTTAGGTGCACCTCACCCATAATACTCTCTGGTAAGGACAACGGAACATCGGAAACGATATAAGACTGATCCGCGCCTAACGCGCTCGAGGGGCTACCGAGCACATCCCGGCAGCCCCTCAGTTCATGTAACAAATTGACGTTCCAGCTTCATCACGCAAGATGACGCTTGATGCAGGCAACGAGCTCCTCGGGCGTGTGCTGGGTCATGATATCGGCCACAGCGGCATCGTCCATAAACACCTTCATGAGCGCTTGGAGCATATCCACCTGGCCGCCCTCACGCACAATGCCGAGGTTGATGATGAGCTCAGCCTGCACCTCATCTCCGATACCGCCCATCGGCTGGAACACCACGGGCTTCACCGGTTTCACCACGGCGATATATGCTTTGTTCACGCAGTTGTCCGCATGCGGAATGGCCACGCCGATTGTCGGCGTCTGCAAGCCCGTGGCATAGGCCCGCTCGCGCGTAATCATCGCATCAAGCCAGTTCTCCTTGGTATAGCCCATGGGCTCAAGTCGAGCGAGCATCTTTTGAAACAGATCTTCCGTATCGTCCGCCTCGATGTCGGTAAACGCGAGCTCGGGCTTCAACAGATCGAGATCTTCTGCGTCAATCATCGCTTCCTCCTCTAGCTACGCCTTGCCGCGCGAACCGCACATCTCAATCACGTCGAAAATCTTCTCTTTAGCACGCGCCTGAGCAAAGGCGATGATGTCCTGAGTATGACGCTCGATACCCATCTCCGCAATCGCATCACGCAGGCCGGCGACATAGGTACAACGCACGTCAGTACCCACGTTCACTTTGCGGATGCCATCGCGCACCGCGCGGCGCACATCGTCCGCGGGGATACCCGAACCGCCGTGAAGCACGAGCGGCACACTCGGCAGGGCTTGGCTCACCTGCTTAAGCAAATCATAATTAAGCTTCGGCGGCTCTTTATAGAAACCGTGCTCGCTACCAATGGCAACCGCCAGGGCATCCGCTCCCGTAGCCTCGATGAGCTTGACCGCCTCGTCAACGTTCGCATCCCAAGAGGCGCCGTCGCCATGCGCGACATGGCCTACTTCAGCTTCAACGAAAACCCCGCAAGCGTGCGCATATTCAACGACGTCCTTCACGATAGCGATGTTCTCATCGAGAGGCTTATCGGAAGCATCAATCATAACCGAATTGTATCCGGCATCCACAGCCTGCTTGCAAAGCACAGGATCGGGGCAATGGTCGCAATGCAAGATAAATGGTGTCTCGCCCTCGCTGGCGAGAATGTGCGCGATGGCCGAAATCTTATCGAACCCCATTGCGCTCGTGGTCATCATCGTGCCCGCAGCAATAATGGGCGTCTGGGCCTCGCGACCCGCTTCGGCGATGGCTATCAGATCGCCGTAGTCAGAATGGTTGATGTGCGGGATAGCATAACCGCCTGAAATCGCCTTTGAGAAAATCTCAACGATCTCATCCCTCTTCGGCATATCCATTGGAAACCTCCGAATCAAATAAGCTGTTATGGAAGCAGACCGCCAAGGTAGCGAGTCCGAAAAAATGGGGCGCGCAGGCTCATTCGCCCCGCCCGCCCCTCAAATCTCCTAGTTAAAGAAGAACGAGAGAAGCATGAGCATCACGGTACCGATGTGCTCGCCCGTGTTGAAGAGCGAGTACACGCCACCGGGCTCGAGCAGGCCGACGTTGACGCCCGCCTGGGTGATGAGCGGAGCCAGCCACGTGGCGGTATAGAACACGACGATGATGCAGATGATGCCGGCAATGAAGGCACGGAACATATTGCGCTTGGTGCCGATCACGGGGGCCATCATCATGTAGCTCAGATTGGTCAGACCGATAACGGGCAGCACGGCGTTGCCGGGAAGCACGACGGCAAGCAGCAGCGAAATCGGGGTCATGATGAGGCCGAGCGAGATCATATCAGGATCGCCGACGAGCAGGGCGAAGTCCATGCCGATGCGGAGCTCGCGACCAGGCATGCGCTTGGTGACGAACTTACGGACAGCCGCGACGATGGAGGACAGGCCCTCAACCAAGATGGAAATCATGCGAGGCAGCAGCACCATGGCGGCGGCGAGGCTCATGCCCGCCGTAAGCGCCTGATCCCACGTGTACTGCGCGAGAAGCGCAAGGACGACACCGATGAGCAGGCCGAGGATGGAGGGCTCGCTCATGAACGACAAACCCTTGGGAAGGTTGCGCAGGTTGAGATTGATGTTGCGCACACCCGGGATGTGATCGATGATCCAGTCGATGCCCTGAACGAACGGCACCAAAACCGGGAACGCCATGGTGCAGAAGGACAGACCGCGATACTGCTCGCCGCAAACCTCGCAAATGATGTCCTGGTTACGATCGGCAAGTATCAGGTTGCAGACCGAATAGGCAGCGCCGATTGCGATACCAATGGCCATGTTGCCGGTGATGACCGTCGCCATCGCTCCGATGAACAGGTAGTGCCAGAAGTTCCACAGGTCAACATTGAGCGTCTTGGTCACTTTAAGCAGAATCAGAATCACGTTGACGACAAGCAGCGTGGCGATCATGCACAGCACGAAGATGCCATCCGAAAACGCCATGGCACTCACGACGGGAACGCCCACGTCCACCGCCTCGAGTCCCAAACCCCAGAGCTCCTGGAGCTTCTGGACGAGCGGCGTCATGGTCTCGGTAATGAGGCCCGTGGTGAGCGAGATGCCCTTAAAGCCGACGCCGACGATGATGCCGGCACGCGCGGCGTCCTTGACCTTCATGCCAAAGCACAGACCCATGATGAACAGGATGACGGGCATCATGACAAAGGCGCCCAGGCCGACGATCGTCTCGACAAAGTTAAGGACGATTTCCATGTACAACCCCCTTTTCAGGCGTAACCCCTTCGGGTATAGCTACGTGCACTCGCTAGGCGGAAACGCTCTTGAGATACTCGACGATCTCATCGAGCAGCTCGTCGGAACCGATTCCCGTCAGCAGCGGCACACCCGAAAACACCTTCGCATCGCTGGGGTTTTCGAACGAGGTGGTCGCAACGGTAGCGAGAATCACATCGGGCTGATAGCCTTCGATAGTGCCCGTTGCCTCCTGCACGCTGCAGGTCCGGATCTGTGCGGGCATTTCACGCTCCTGCATACCCACCTGGAGGGTGCGCGCCACCGTGGTCGAGGTTGAGAGCCCTGCTCCACAGACACCTAAGATTCGAAATTCCTTCATGAGTGCACGTCCTTTCTACAAGTGCGAACTCAACGACCGAAAACTACCTACTCTTTATACGGCCTGACCCTTCAGGGCGCGACGACGCAGCTCTACGCGCGCGTCCTCGGGGAGACCCTGCATGGAACCCGCCTGATATGCGAGGTAGGCGATCTGGGCGCACTCCTCAACGGTTTCGGCACCCTTGTAAGCCATTGCAAGCGTGGGCGCGCAGGTGATCTGACCATGATTCTGCATGGTGCAAGCAAGATGGTCCTCGCCAAGCGTCGCAACGACGGTTTCAGCGAGCTCCTTCGAGCCGGGAAGCTGGAAGGGCGCGCACGGCACGGGCGCAAACGCGCTCGAAGGCGGCACCATCGCGGGGATCTCCTTCTGCATGATGGACATTACCGTTGCATACATGGAATGCGTATGCACCACACCGTTCACATTCGCGCGAGCGCGGAAGATAGCGGTGTGCATGGGGGTTTCAGAAGACGGCTTCAGATCGCCATCGATGACCTCGCCCCACAGCGAGACGACAGGGAGATCCTCGGGCTTCAGCGTGTCATACGGAATGCCGCTCGGCGTGATGACAACCGCCTCCTCACCGGGAACGCGCATGGAAACATTACCGGCGGTGCCGTGAATCAGACCGTGCTCGAGACACTTCACCGCGAACTTCAGAACCTCTTCCCTGGTCTCCTGATACAGCATGAGCTCTCCTTACCTCGTTCTGCTGCCAATCGCAGGCGTTTGGTGGTGGTCCTGTGTTTCAAACGCCTTGCAGTGACGAGTATAGGGCTAATTCTGTGTTTCAGACGCAAATTGTTGGATTTCAAAGAAATATATCTGTGAATGGCATATTTTTAGCGCTAAACGGTCTTACCAGTCTGTGTTTCAAACATTTATAGCTAATATGAAATGCGAGCGGAGTCCGACAGCCCGTCGAACCCCGTCCGTATGCGCTTCACTTACAGCCTCAACCGAATTACCTTCGGTATCACACAGATGGTCATCGCTTCTAATACACGAGCGTTATCTGGTGCTCCTCACAAATCGCTTTCCATGCCTCGCTCGGCTCTTCATCGGTTACCAAATAGTCTATCTTGTCGAGCGATGCCACACGCACAAACGCCGCCCGGCCGAATTTCGTATGATCCGCGAGGAGAATCACCGTTTCCGCCTGGTCAATGAACGTGCGCTTGACCTCTGTCTCCTCCGGCCTGCTGTCAAATACGGCATTCTCGTCGATGCCCATGCAGCTAAAGATAAGCGCATCCACGCGATACCGTCTGATAGCCGATTTCGTTGCTTCACCGCGTAGAGAGAGCGTACCGCGATGAAACTCACCGCCCGGAACCATAACAGACAACTTGCCATCGACAAGCTCTTGCAGGGCAGCTGTCGAATTGGTCAGCAACGTCAAATCGGAACGGTCCTTGATAAGCTTGATAGCTTCTCCTGTGGTGCTGCTCGAGTCTGCCGCGACCGTGTGCGCATGCTCGAGTAAGGGGAGCATATTCCGAGCAATCTTGCGCTTTTCATCGACGCGCTGAGCGGCACGCTTGTAGTACTGGACATCGGTCACCAAGCGGCGCTCCGGATTCGGAATGGCTCCACCGTATGTCCGTTTGAGTACGCCATCCGCTTCGAGGCGCTCCAAATCCCGCCTGATAGTCTCTTCGGTAACACCGAGCCGTTCACTCAAATCAGAGACAACGACCTTGCCTGTCTGAGACAGCTCACCTTGGATGAACTGACGCCGACTTTGGGCGACCATATTGCACCTCATTTACACCTAGCTAGCGGGACGGGCGGAGCTTGCATGGAACCCCTCCCTCTAGCGTCATTATATCCATATCTGCACTTATGCCCGGGCATGACCACCAACGGCTACATTGCCGATCTCCTCCGCCGTCATGCCACGCGTATCGAACCCGAGCCGAGCGATGACCGCCGCCGTGGACAGCGCCACGCAGGACATCATGAGAAACACCGGAACCACACCCGAAGCGCTCAGAAGAGCGGCCACGCAAAATGGCGTAACGATGCCACTCAAACGCCCTATCGAATTCGCAAGGCCGGATCCACGCATCCGAACCTCCGTCGGCCAAATCTCGGGCACATATACACCAGATGAGAAAACCACGTACATCTCTACCACAACCTGGAGCAAAAACCCCAACACGCAGATGGCAAGATGGTTTTGCTGCAGCGCGAACACCGGTCCGAGAACAGCCATGATGAGCAACAACCCGATGCCCATCACCTTTCTTGACAGGTGATCCATAAGCAGCATGCCTAAAAAGGCACCCGCAGGCGCACCTATCGCCATGACGGTATAAAGCGCGAACGAGCTGTTGAGATCGATGCCTTTGAGCAAGAGGATCGTCGGGAGCCACGTCATCAGAGTGTACGCAGTCACGTTCATGGCCACGAGCACGAACGCTCCGAGCACGACACGTCGCAGCAAGTCGCCGTGGAAAAGGCTCTTATACGGAATCTCCTCATGCGCGGACGAGGCACAATCCCCGCACGCACCGGCGTGTGCGTGAACAGGTGGCAGCGGGGCGCCGCTTTCTCGCTCGACCTCATCCTCAATGGAGTTCAATACGCGCGCAGCCTGGGCGAAGCGCCCCCGGCTTTCAAGCCATCGTGGCGATTCGGGATACTGCCGCCAAGCCCATAGCCATACCAATGTAGAGAGCACGGCGGGGATCGCGAACATGAGGCGCCAGTTCGCATCTGCGGTTACGAGTGGCGTAACAAGCGTTGCCAGAAGTGACGAAATGGGATTGCTACAGTTGCCCAGAAACGAATTTCTCCCCATCCAGGTCCCACGCGTCGCCGCGGGAACATATTCAGAAAACCCAGCGAAGATCGTCACAAGCAGCGCGCCCAATCCAAATCCCATTACCGCACGAATCACCGTAAGCAATTCGATATTCGGCGCAACAGCAGCGAGATACATGCAGAGGGTGTGGAGGCCGACAAAGAGTAAATAGCCCTTTCGTCGACCTATAGCATCACCGATGACGCCACCCAGAAGCGACCCGAAAAACATTCCCGCCATATACACTGAGGTGAACAAGGCGCTGCTGGTCGCATCAACCCAGCCGATAGCTGTTAGCTGGGCGAGCACGAGACCGCTCACATAGTTGCTCCATGCGAACAGGACGGCAAGGCCGGACATGAGAAAGATCTTCCAACGCCAGAACGTCTCCGGCAAGCGATCAATCCGGGCATCGCTGTTCGGCTCCTCCGTCTCGGGCATCCGTTTTTGTTCGTATGCCTCATCCATGTCGCCGAGCCTTGCTGTCGTCATCACGTCGCTCCCCTTTTCTTCGCACCCAAAAATGCACGTATCGGGGGGCGTGACACGCGGTACGCCCCCCTAAACCAGCCGTCTTACGCGTCGAGCAGCTCGGCCTGCTCGCGCATCCAATCGGCATCGTCTTTCGTAAGCCCGATTTGAACCGCACGAATGTTTTCCTCGACCTGCTCAGGCGTTGTCGACCCGCTCAGAATGGAGATGAAGTCACCCTGCGCGAGCACCCAAGCGAGCGCAAGCGTGGGGATGCCGCACGAGTACTTCTCGCACAGAGGCTTCCAGCTATCGAGCATGTCGATAACGCGCTCGAGGTTCCCGGGCTGCCACCACTTCTTGTTCGCGCGCGCACCAGTGGGCACATAGCCCTTCTCGATGGTTCCGGTGAGGAGACCCTGCTCAAGCGGAGAATACGCCTGGATAACGATGTTGTTCTCGCGACAAAGATCGAAAAGCTCGTCCTCGACGGCACGATCAAGCAGGCTATACTTAGCTTGAATGATATCGAGCTCTCCGCAGCGTAAATACTCTTTGATGTGATCGGTCGTGACGTTCGCAGCGCCGATTGCGCGAATCTTCCCCTGGCGCTTTAGATCAAGCAAGACCTCCATAGTCTCCTCGATAGGCGTGAAGCACGGCTCGACCGACTGCCAGTGGGTCATGTAGATGTCGATGTAGTCAGTTCCCAAGCGCTCGAGGCTCGCCTCAATCTCCTCCCGAACCGATTCAGGGGTGAGATTCTTATATAGCTGACGGTCACCCACCTTGTTAAACAGGCTTCCTGTGCGCTCCCACACGATACCGCACTTGGTCTCAAGAATAACGTCCTTGCGATTCATGCCCTTGAGCGCTTTGCCAACAATAACTTCGCTGTTGCCGAAGTTATAGCCGGGAGCGGTATCGATGAGGTTGATGCCCACCTCGCCCGCTTTGTGAATCGTATCGATGCACACCTGAGTATCGAGATCACCGTTCCAAGCCGGACCTCCGCCGATAGCCCATGTGCCTAGGCCGATTTTCGATATTTCGATGCCCGTATCGCCGAGTTTCACCATATTCATGGATGCATCAGTCCTTCCGCGTAGATGCCACCGTCGGACCACCGTCTTCACTATAGATGATTTGATTTTTGATTCAATACATATTTCTGTGTTTCACAGATTATTTTGTTTGTTTTAATCTGACAGGAGACGTGAGCTAGCGCGTTTCTACCGCATCGATAGCAAAAAGGCGACCACCCAAACGGGTGGTCGCCCTTGCATTCCGTATCTGTTCGGTCACGCCCCTGCAACGTGGTGCAGGCCGAAGCCCAGCAAGCTTCCTTAGCTAGTACAGCTTCGCGCCGGCGGGGATGCTGTCGTCCACGATGAGCACGTTCAGGCGCTCCTCGGCATCGTCGCCCTCGCCCTCGGCATGCACGGCGCTGATGATCATGCCGCAGGAATCGATGCCCATCATCTTGCGCGGCGGCAGGTTCGTGATGGCGATGAGCGTCTTGCCCACGAGCTCCTCCGGCTCGTAGTAATCGTGGATGCCGGAGAGGATCACGCGGTCGGTGCCCGTGCCGTCGTCGAGCGTGAACGCGAGCAGCTTCTTGCTCTTCTTCACGGCCTCGCACGCCTTGACCTTCACCGCGCGGAAATCGGAGCGGCTGAACGTGTCGAAGTCGACGAAGTCCTCGAAGAGCGGCTCGACCTTCACCTTGCCGTAGTCGATCGTGGGCTTCTTCGGCTCGACGAACGGGCTCGCGCCGGAAGCGGCCGCGGCCTCGGCGGCCTTCGCGGCGGCCGCGCCGTTCGCGCTCCCCTTCTCGGGGCGCATGTGCGGGAAGAGCAGCACGTCGCGGATGCTCGCGGAATCGGTGAGCAGCATGACCACGCGGTCGATGCCGATGCCGATGCCACCCGCCGGCGGCATGCCGTACTCGAGCGCGCGCACGTAGTCCTCGTCGTACTCCATGGCCTCGTCGTCGCCGCCGGCCTTCTCCTCCATCTGGCGGGCGAAGCGCTCGGCCTGGTCGACGGGGTCGTTGAGCTCGGAGAAGGCGTTGGCGTACTCATGCCCGGCGATGACGAGCTCGAAGCGGTGCGTGAGGCGCGGGTCGTCCTCGAAGCGCTTGGCGAGCGGCGAGACCTCCACGGGGTAGTCGCACACGAAGGTGGGGTTCACGATGGAATCCTCGCCGCGCTCGTCGTAGATCTCGGCGATGAGCTTGCCGGCGCCCCACTCGGGCTTGACCTCGATGCCGCACTCGGCGGCCGCCGCGCGCAGCTCCTCGATGGGCGTGTCGAGCGTGAGCTCCCGGCCCATGACCTCGGAGACGATCTCGGTCATGGGACGGCTCGGCCACGTGCCCGACAGGTCGATGGTCTGGCCCTGGTACTCGATGACCTCGGGGTTGCCGATGGCCTTGTTCGCGGCCTTGATGACGCCCTCGGCGAGCTCCTTCATGCCGTCGAGGTCGCTGTAGGCGCGGTAGGCCTCCATGGTGGTGAACTCGGGGTTGTGCGTCTGGTCCATGCCCTCGTTGCGGAAGATGCGGCCGATCTCGAACACGCGCTCGTAGCCGCCCACGAGCAGGCGCTTCAGGTGCAGCTCGGTGGCGATGCGCAGGTAGCACTCCTGGTTGAGGGCATTGAAGTGCGTGATGAAGGGCTTCGCGGTGGCGCCGCCCTGGATGGTCTGCAGGATGGGCGTCTCCACCTCCATGTAGGCGTTGTCCTCCATGTAGCGGCGGAATGCCGAGATGATGGCCGAGCGCTTGCGGAAGGTCTCGCGCACGTCGTCGTTCATGATGAGGTCCACGTAGCGCTGGCGGTAGCGGGTCTCCTTGTCGGAGAGGCCGTGGAACTTCTCGGGCAGCGGGCGCACGGCCTTGGAGAGCAGGGTGAGGCGCTTCGGCGCGATGGAGAGCTGGCCGCGCTTCGTGCGCACCACCACACCGGTCACCCCCACGATGTCGCCGAGGTCGAGCTCGCCGAGGAGCTCCCAGTCCTCCGGGCGCATGTCGTTCACGCGGCAGAAGAGCTGGATCTCGCCGGACGGGTCGCGCACGACCACGAACGCGATCTTGCCCTGGCCGCGCTTGGCCATGACGCGGCCGCCGATGCTCACCACGTCCTCGGTGTCCTCACCGGCGGCGAGGCCGGCGTAGGCCGCCTCGATATCGGCCACATGGTCCGTGACCTCGGAATGCTCGGGATACGGGTCGGCACCCGCCTCGAGCATCGCGGCGCGCTTGGCCAAGCGGTGCGCGCGCTCGTCGTTCAGCGTCGAGGCCGCCTCCGGCGCGTCGGCCGGGCGTCCCTGCTCCTGCTGCTCTGCCATCATCTCTCCTTGCTCATAGGGCGCTGCAATTTCGGTATCGTGGTGATAAAAAGGTGTCTGACACCAATTTATCAGTCTGAGGGGTTCGTCAAAAAAGGCTCCCCAGGGCCGAGACCCCGGGGAGCCTGTGTGCACGAGGCGCGCTCGACCCGGGGCCTAGCGCGAGATCTTCGTGATGGTGTACGTGCGCGTCTTGCCCGAGGGGAGCTGGACCTCGACGGTCTCGCCCTCGGCGTGGTTGATGATCGCGCGGCCGATGGGCGACTCGTTCGAGATGCGGTGGCGCAGCGAGTCGGTCTCCGTGCTACCCACGATGGTGACCTCGCTCACCTCGCCGTTTTCGTCCACGAGCTCCACCACGCAGCCGAGCGAGACGGTGAAGGTGTGGCCGGTGTCCTCGGCCTCCTTCGCGTTAGCCAGGATGGCGCGGATCTCGGCGATGCGCGCGGCGTTCTTCGCCTGCTCCTCGCGGGCGTCGTCGTACTCGGAGTTCTCCGAGAGGTCGCCGAAGTCGCGCGCCGTCTTGATGCGCTCGACGATCTCCTTCGTGAGGTCGCCCTCGCGCCACGCGAGCTCGTCGACGAGCTTCTGACGGCCTTCGGAGGTAAGTACAAACTCAGGTGTTTCCATTGAGCGGGCTCCTTGCATCTATCCAGGTGCTATGCGCTACACATGATAACGGCCGACGACCCCCGCGGGGTAGCCGGCCGCAAACGTTCTATAGGAAGAACAAAGCTACTCCGAAATGGGGCTATCGGATTCGCCCTCCTCTTTCTTCTTCTTGGCCTCGGCGAGCTTCTCCTCGAGCTCGCGGATCTCGCGATCCTCATCGCTTTCGGACGCGGGCGCCTCGGTCTCCTCGTCCTTGCCGGACATGCCCTCGCGCAGGTTCTTCACCGTCGAGCCGAGCGACTTGCCAAGCTGCGGGAGCGCCTTGGGTCCGAAGATGAGCAGGGCGATGATCAGAATGACGATCCACTCAAAGCCTTTAGGCATACTATTCCTCCGTACGATTGGTACACAAGCTCGAACGAGTATACCGCGCCCAAGCCCCGCGAACAACTTCGGTACATTTTACACATGCCCCGCACGCATACTGGGCACCGCTTGCGACCTCGGGTTTTCGACGCATCGGGCACGCGGGGGACGCGCCCGCGCGTAAACGGTTCGTAACTAATATGTAAGGTCGCGGCAGCCTAGATGAGGCTCACGACGAGCGGGATCGTGGCGATGGACCCCACCACCGAGAGGAAGGTGGCCTGCACCATGGGCTTCAGGTCCACGTCGTACTGCAGGCAGTAGAGCGTGCCGTTCGTGGCCACGGGCATGCCGATGCCGAGCGCCACCACCGCCGTGATGGCGGGGTTCACGCCGAGCGCCTGCAGCGCCACAAGGACGACCACGGGAATCGCGAGCAGGCGGAAGAACGTCGCCACGTAGGCGCGCCAGTTGCCGAACATCGCCCTGAGGTCGAAGCGCGCGAGCGACGACCCCACGATGAGCAGGGCGGCCGGCGTGGTGAGCTGCCCCACGATGTCGAAGGCGCCGCCCAGGATGCCCAGGTCGTTCACGCCGGCGAGCACGAGGGCGAGCGTGGCGATGCTCGCGATGAGCGTGGGCGTCCTCAGACTCGCCGCGCACGAGGCGAGCATGCGCCGCCATCCGCCGTGCGAGCGGAACATCGAGACGCCGAGCGAGAACATGACGAGGTTCGCAGGGATGTTCGCGATGGCGAGCAGAAGCACCGACTGCTGCCCCAGCACGGCCTCGGCCACGGGGAAGCCCATGAAGCCGCAGTTGCCGAACGTGATGAGGTAGCGGTACGCCGGGGCCACGTCCTCCGGCACGCGCATGGCGGCCGAGACGCCGTAGCCCATCGCGAGCGCGAAGACATAGGCGCCGGCGGAGCAGGCGAGCACGACGGCGACGGTGCCGGCGCCCGGCAGCACCTCGACCGAGCTGATGGACGACACGATGAGGCAGGGCAGCGCGACCTCGAGCACGAGGCGCGAGAGGCCGTGGTCCACCCCGTCGTTCATGATGCCCGCCTTGTGGATGGCGTACCCGAGCGCGATCGGCAGCGAGAGCATGACCATCTGCGAGGCGATATACAGGACGTCCATCGGACGCGCTTCCCTTCGGTTGGTGAGATCGGTGGAACGGGACCAGGTGACGAGGGGGCGCCGACCGCCGGATAGCGGCAGCGCCCCCTCCCCCGGGAAACGCCCCGGGCACGAGCCGGTGCGACCCGGCTACATCACGAGCATGAGCACCGTGAGCACGGCCGCCGTCACGACCGTGAGCGCGATGAAGAACTTGAGCGTGAGCTTGAGGAAGGTGGTGTAGCTCGTGTGGGCGAGCTCCAGGCCGGACACGATGACGCCGTTCGTGGGCGTGATCATGGCCACGACGCCGTGCGCCGCCACGTAGATCATGATCATGATGTCGGGCGAGAAGCCGAGGCTGTCGGCGAGCGGGCCCATGATGGGCATGGAGACGGTCGCCATGCCGGAGCTCGACGGGATGAGGAACGACAGCACGAAGTACAGCGCGTAGCTCGCCGGCGCGAAGATCACCGCGGAGACGCCGCTCAGGGCGGTCGCGGCCGCCTCGAGCACGAAGACGTCGAGGCCGGTCTCGGCCATGAGCACGGAGATGGCGCGCGCCACGGCGATGACGAGCGCGGTGGAGATCATGGTGGAGCAACCGTCGACGAAGGTGTTCACGAGCTCCTTCTCGTCGAGGCCGCCCACGAGGCCGATGATGATCGAGATCACGAAGAACCAGATGCCGCACTCGGTGAAGTACCACTCGCCGAGCGGCAGGCCGGTGAGGAAGGCGCTCCACGCGGTGCTCGGGTTATCGGGCGTGGCACCCAGGGCGAAGAAGTCGATGCCGAAGCTCTCCCAGGGGATGAACGAGATGATCATGACGATGAACGACAGCGCGAAGAGCACGAGCACGAGCTTCTGCTTGCCGGTGAGCACCGCGTCCTTGAGGTTCGATGCGCTCTCTTCCTCCTCGAGCACCTTCGTCTCGTCGGCGTAGGCGGCGTCCATGCTGGCGAGCTCTTCGGGCGTCATGGCGGAGTTGGCGCGGTCGGCCTTGACCCGCTTGGCGTAGCGCATCACGAAGAAGATGCCCATGCCCTCGGAGATCACGAAGAGCAGGAAGCCCACGGCGATGAGCGTGCCCTGGTTCACCGCGATGCCCATGTCGGTGAGCGCCGAGGACGCGATGGCGATGGAGAACGGGTTGACCGTCGAGCCCAGGGTGCCCAGGCCGGCGCCCAGCAGCACGATGAGCGCGCCCACCATGGAGTCGAAGCCCATGGCGAAGGTCACGGAGGCGAGCAGGATGTAGAAGGGGATCGTCTCCTCCATCATGCCGTAGGTGGAGCCGCAGATGCCGAACGCGAGCATGAGCACGGGGATGAGCAGCGTGTCGCGGTTGCCGAGCTTGCGCACGAGCGTGGCGATGCCGGCGTCGAGGGCACCGGTCTTGTTGACGATGGCCAGGAAGCCGCCGAGCACGATGACGAACAGGCACACGTCGATGGCGTTCTTGAAGCCGGCGAACGGCGCCTGCAGCACCTGCGCGAGCGTGGCGCCGGTGACGTCGGGCGTGAACGCCGACACGATCCAGGTGCAGATGGCCACGAAGACCAGGCACCCGAACAGGATGGTGAACGAGGTGGGCATACCCCGCTTCTTCTTTTTCTTCACTGCTTCTGCCATATATTCCTCCTTGCTATCGGGGTCTCCCCCCTACCGAGGCCAGGGCTTGGGCGCCCCGGCCTTGATGCGCGATGATGAAGCGCAGCGCGCACGCTCCCCGCATGGGGCGGGCGGGGTACCCGCGCGCAGACGGTCTCCTGCGCCTGCGCCCCGGCTGCCCCGCCCGCTTCCGCCACGGGAGCCTGCCTCACTCCGCGTGACGGTCCAGATAGGTGAGCGCGCAGCCCGCGAGGAGCGCAGCGCCCTTCCAGAACACCGACTCGTCGAAGTCGACGTTGGGATGGTGCATGCCGCAGCCCTCGTGGCCGGGCAGCGTGCCCGTGCCCAGGATGAAGTAGGTGGTGGGCACCTCCTGCGAGAGGATCGCGAGGTCGTCGGTGCCCGAGAACGGCGCCTCGAGCTCCCGGACGGGCTCGCCGAAGATCTCGGCCGCATAGCCCGTGAGCTCCTCGGTGAGCGCGGGGTCGTTGTAGGTGTTGGGCACGCCGCGCAGGAAGCTCACCTCGGCGGTGCCGCCGAACGCCTGGGCGATGCCCGCGACCATGCGCTGCGCGTGCTCCTTGAAGCCCGCGCGCACCTGGGCGTCCTGCGTGCGCAGGGTACCGAGCATCGAGGCGCTGTCGGGGATCACGTTCGCGGCGCGGCCGCTCTCGATCCTGCCGAAGGTGGCCACGCAGGTCTGCGTGGGATCGACCTCGCGCGCGATGATGTTCTGGAAGCCCTGGTACACGTGGCAGGCGATGTTGATGGGGTCGATGCCCTGCTGCGGCGTGGAGCCGTGGGCGCCGCACCCGGTGATGCGCACGTCGATGTCGTCGATGGACGAGAAGATGGTGCCGGGACGCGTGAAGATGCCGCCCGCCTCGAAGTCGAGCGCCTGCACATGGAGGGCGGCGAGGGCGTCCACATGCGGGTTCTCGAGCACGCCCGCCTCGAGCACGGCGTCGCCGCCGCAGTACTCCACGGGCGCGCAGCCCTCCTCGTCGGGCTGGAAGAGCAGCTTCACGCAGCCCTTGAGCTCCGCCTCGTGGTCCTTCAGGATCTGCGCCGCGCCGAGCAGCATGGCGGTGTGGGTGTCGTGGCCGCAGGCGTGCATGTTGCCGTTCGTCGAGGCGAAGGGCAGGCCGGTCGCCTCGTCCACGGGCAGGGCGTCCATGTCGGCGCGCAGCATGAAGACCGGGCCGGCGGCGGGGTCGCCCACCTGGGTGAGCAGCGCTCCCTCGCAGGGCTCGGAGACCTCGTAGCCCATCTCCTCCAGACGGCCGCGCACGTACGCACACGTCTCCTGTAGATCGAAGCCGAGCTCGGGATGCTGGTGCAGCCAGCGGCGATCCGTCACGATCTGCTCTTGCAGCGCCTTCGCTTCCTCGGTTACCGTAGCCATATCGGTGCTCCTTACCATGGAACCGCCCGCTTGCCGGGACGGGTTTTGCCATGAGAGATACTACGCCAGGACGCGGCGCCGTGGGGGCGCGGATGTCCGGGCGGGGCGCATCGGTCGGCGATTTCACCCGCCGCTCGCGAGGGCAAGCGGTATGATTTAGACGGTAAACGGCTATCACCCCAATGGGGTGAGAGGGGGTTACATGGCGGATACGCAGGGACATCTCCCCTCGCTCCCTTGGTCGGCCGCCGTGTTCCAGATCGCGCTCGTCGAGCTCGTCATGC
Organism: [Collinsella] massiliensis; assembly: GCF_002161605.1. NCBI lineage: Bacteria > Bacillati > Actinomycetota > Coriobacteriia > Coriobacteriales > Coriobacteriaceae > Enorma > [Collinsella] massiliensis. Next base: position 24,028 of record NZ_NFIE01000001.1, read on the forward strand.
TCATGCACAACAGCGTGATGCTCCCCGTCGTGGACGGCGTCGCCATGAACGTGAGCATCTTCATCTCAGGCCTCATCTACGTGCCCGTGGCGATTCTGGCGCGCCGGCAGCCGAGTGCGCTGTCGCTCGCCGGCTTCTCGGGCATCGCCGCCGCCTGCGCCGCGGTGGGCGCGATCCTGTGGACGAGCGTGGCCGCCAACCCAGCGGACACCACCTTGTTCCTCGTGGCGGACACCCTGTTCAACATCGGGCGCGCCTGGGGGACCATCCTCGCGGTGCTCACGCTCTCGCGCATCCCGCGCGGCGACCGCACCATGTTCGCCGCGCTGAGCGGGATCGCCATCGGGTACGCCGTGTGGCCGCTCATGCGCTCGGCCGCCGAGGCCTCGCCGCTCATGCTCGCGAGCATCATGCTCTGCACGCTCATCGCCTCCGGCTCGGCCTGCCAGCGCGACCTGTTCGCCCGCATGCGCGACGCCGCGCCGCCGAGCGACCTCGCCCCCACGAACCCGTTCTCGTTCGTGCCCATCTCGAGCAAGCTCTTCGCGTGCATCGCCCTGTTCGAGACCACCTTCGGCTTCTCGACCTCGGTGCGATTCGGCGCCATCGAGAACTGGCAGTACGCGCTCATCGCCGTCGTGTTCGGCGCGCTCATGCTCGTATGGAGCCGCGCCAAGCGCATCACCTTCGACGAGGACGCCGCCTTCCACGTGAGCGCGCTCGTGGTGGTCGCGGGCTTCTTGCTCATGCCGGCGACCTCGATCTCCCAGGGGTTCACCTCGACGATCATCGAGATCGGGTCGCAGTGCTTCTACGCGCTCATGCTCTCCACCTTCGCGAGCATCGCCGCGCGCAACCCCGCGTGGTCGCTCGCGAGCATCCCCTTCGGCTTCGCGGTGTCGAGCTGCTCCTCGTCGGTGGGGTTCGCGATCGCCCGGGGCGCGCTCGCCGCACAGGACGGGGGTAGCGCCGATGCGATCCTCATCACGAGCGCCGCGCTCGTGCTCGTGCTTTTCGCGTTCGTGTGGATCGGCCTGTCGGGATTCAGCTTCCGCGCGTTCTTCAGCGAGATCGTGCCCGCGGCGCCCACCGAGGAGCGCGAGGCGCTGCCGGGAGCCGATGCGGGGGCGCGTGCCGCCGCGGCGCTCGCGCTCTTCGCGCAGGAGCGCGGCCTCACGGCGCGCGAACGCGAGATCTTCGAGCTGCTCGCGCGCGGCCACAGCGGGAAGTCCATCATGGAGCGGCTCACGATCTCCGGCAACACGGTCAAGACGCACACACGCCACATCTACCACAAGTGCAACGTGCACAGCCAGCAGGAGCTCATCGACCTCGTGGAGGAGACCATCGGGCGGTAAGGGCGAGTGGGCAGATTTCGGGAGAGATGCGGCTCTTTTACCGTGTTCGCCCGCGTGGTGCACGTTTATCTCCCATGCACCGAAGTGAAGCGCGAGCTATGGGACCTTTCGATGGATGGCCCGCACTTCCCAAGTGCCTCCCCCGTTCGTCTCACTCGGGTATACTTCAGTTATTGTGAAAAGCCCTCGGGCTTTTAGCTGCTGCGGGTACCCGTACCTTCAGCCGCATTTTTCTTATCTTTTGGAGCCAACATGGGAGATCCCGGCACCGCGACAACAAGAGCGAGGTCGCGTAGCGGAACCGGTCGAGTCTTTTGGTCGGTGCTTGGGAACCAACTGAGTCGCGACCATCCACTGAAAATCTGAAACCCCCTATGAAGGCGGAGTAGCCCCGAATTGCTGAACCTCCGCAGCCGTGTAAAAAGAACCAGCGCAAAGCGGCACACCGTCAGGGGCAAACGCTATAGGCTTTCCCGCGATGCTCTCGGCGCGTTCTCTGGCCGACCATCCGCGTTCTCCCCACAAAGGCAGGCTGTTGTAAAGGTTCATCGCCGACCGAATAAGCACAGGCGCATAGGTGGCTTGGAAATCGTACTCTTCGCGCCGCAAGGCATCGAATGCGCCATCCAACTCACCGCATTCCACGCTGCAGGTCGCAATCTCCTCGAGCAGCTTATCCGCGAACCGATACTCATTTTCGCTATAGGGAACCAGTCCATCCAGCACGGCCTGAAGCGCTCGCCCCTCAGGGGACATACGCACCGCCTCCACGGGTCCGTATTCTAGGTAGGCGGCGTTCAACGGTTTGCGCGGCGCCTGGTCATGTGCCTCGATAAGGCGGCTCACATCGGCGGCGTTTTTGCTCTCAATCCATGTACGTATCTCTTGTCTGCGCCTCGCGCAGTATTCGCGACGGTCAAACTCCATCAAACCCGTCGTCATGCGTCGCATCGCCCCATCGTCTCGCGCCTTCGCGATGCGAGAGAAGTATGCAGATCGACACGTCGATTCATATTTGCAAATCTGTGCGACGACCGCCTGAACTTTGTCGTCCGTTAGTGAGGCATGCATGAGGTACTCCGTCTCACCCTCATGTACCAGCCTGGCCGCACCCGACTGCTCCATCGCCAATGCGCGAAACCTCTGGATGTCCTCCGGATCTTCTGCAAGCCTTGCATACTCCGCATATGCCTCTGCGAGCGGAATGATGCCGTACTGAAATACGCAAGCGTCCAGAGCAGACCGAGCCTGACGTTCTTGCCTGCGCTTCGCACGCTCACTACTCAAGCAGCGTTCAAGTCGTTCGTTGCAAAACTCCCGTGGTATAAACGCAATCAGATTATCCCCGTCTTGGTATGTGAAGCTCAGAGGGGCATGCGTTGCGGTAAAGGGGTGATCATCTGCAGGGATGCCCATGACACCGCCCGCTTCAAGCAGCTCTCCCAGCAGATCCAATTCGCTATCGAGGCAGTCTTCGACAAACGGGCTCAAGGCCTCCGCGTCTCGACTAGACAACAGGTGCGTGCAGGCCTTTTGCGCAAGGTCTGCCTTCTTCAAGACAGAGCATTTCTTCAGCTGCACAGCTCTTGCAATATCCAGCAATTCGCTCTTAGTTAAGCACGAAAGCGCTGCGGAAAGCGTTGGCTCAATGGCCTGTTTGATGGGGCGCTGCCTTTTTCTACGCCACCAATCGCTGCCCAACTCGTACCCATAGTGCCCCACCTCCCTGTTCACCAGCTTCTCGCGCTCCACGCCGTCGAGGCCGTAGAGCGCACCGCGACGGAAAGCTCGAGGCTCGGGTTCCCTCCAGCAGTAATCGGCTTCGGACTCACCTGCTTCCCAGTTGTTGAACGGCTCATGCAGAACGCGCGCCACCGAGCGCAATGCCTCCGCTCCGCGAATGAGTGGTGGCTTCGCTTCAAGGAAACTTGCTATCTCGGCTTTGCTGTAAGCAGCCTTGGAAAATCCCATGACGCGAAACGGCTTCGGCAACACGATCTCTCCCGCATATGGGAGAAGCATGGCCTCTGCCGCAAAGGGCATCTGGGAGGCCCGCTCCATGAATTCGCCCGAGATGTCATCGGCTGCGAACAGCATGCCGTCATGATCCACCACGACGTAGTCGTCTGCGAATCCCAGCATGATACACGTTCCACATAGGCGGTCTTCCCATCCCAGCGCGATCGCCTCTTGATCCTCCGAGAGGCGGTGCCGGTTCATATCGACAAACCTCTCAACGATACTTGGCCTACTCAGCATGTTCTGAAAGCAGGTCTCGAGATCGTGTGTGGGATCATCGCCGGGATCCTCGGCAAACGGATAGGGACTTACCGCCGCATGACCCATCGACCGGCCGCTTGCATACCGCACAAACTGTTGGAAGACCTCGAGAAACTGCTGAGCGCACTCATCTGTCACATGCATAACGCGTCACTCCCACGTTCTTGTGGAAATTACTTTCCAGCATTTCAGTACAATGGATAGAGCATGAAAGGGGTTTGCGTGGATGATTTGATCGCTATCAGTTCGGCAGCGCAGGATGGACTTACGGATGGCCTGGGTACTTGCATGCAACTAATCCAGGGGGAACCTGCGAGCGTGGTCGAGCTTTTCGCCGGCGTGACTCAGGTCTCTGCGTTCTTCGGCTCCAAAGATTGGGACTACGAGGTTCAGGGGTCGTGCTCCACCGGTACGGTGCTTGAACTCGATGAGATCCTGCACGATTGCACCATCCTGCACGATTCCGCCGATTTGCGCAATGTTTCCGCCCCGACCGGCGTGATCCCCCTTCCCTCGCAACGCCAAAACGGCACCCGTCTAGCGGTCTGCGCGCCACCACGAAGCGTTTCGATCACGCAAGACGAGACCGACGCGCTCGAAGCGGTATACACGAGCCTCGGCATCGAAATCCCTCGTCACACCGCCTGGACGCTTGCGGGCATCGCACTGTACCTGGCTGGCGAGCAGGGTGCGGCGGCGATCCTTATGGAAAACGCACAGTTATCGCGCATGGCGTGGCGCATCGGACAGCGAAGGTTCGTCGAGCATCACTACATCTCGGCGATAATCAAGCTGCCCACACCTTTTGATGTGTCCTACGCCAACGAACAGGGCGTATCCGTAGACATCAGCTACGATGCCATCGTCCTACTACAGCGGAATTCCGAGACCATCCAGTTCGTAGCGCCATCATGCAATGACGAGCGCACGGAGGAAGGAAAGCGGTCCGCCGAACACAACGTCTCCCTGCGTCCTGAAGACGTCATCGCTAACGACTACCTGCTGATTCCAGACAGATACCTCACGCCACCGCGTCCTCCAAAGAACGCGAAGCCGTTCAGCCAGTTCTCCACCGTTGTCCGCGGAATACCAAAAAACAAGCTCTCTTCAGTTGCCCCTCTGCAGGCGACGAACTCGAAACGCGCATTCTATCCGAGTCGTACCTGCGCGCATCCTGCAATCGCCTACATCACCTCCAAGGATTTCCAGCATGGACGGAACTATCTTCTCGACGCGGACAGGGGATTTCCCTGCAGCGCTCGCTATTACAACTCCGCAGATATAACCGCCCAGAACATCAAACCGTTCTCGGGCCCACGGCTCGTTCTGTCGCGGACCGGGCATCCCTACAAAGCCTGCCTCATCGACCAAAACTCATTCGCGCAGCGTGTCGACGGTTATCTTCTTGCAGACAACCTCTTTGCAATCGAGGTGACCGAAGGGGTAGACCCGGTATTCCTGCTCGCTTTCCTTACGAGTTCCCAAGGCCAGCAGATCCTCAATCAAACCGCAAGCGGTACATCGACGCTCCGTCAGATATCGCCGCGCGACCTGCGCAACGCATCGATTCCCATCCCCGATGTGACCGTGCAGGCTGCTATAGCGAAAGCCTATACCGAACATGCCGACCGTTTGCTCGAACTCGAGCAAACCGCCCGTAGCTTAACCGCCGAACGTGAGAACTTGTTTGCATTTGATTTGATGGGCTAACGACGAAAGCGGCCGCATGAAACCGAACCTCTGCGACCACCTGCGGGCATCAGCTAAGATGGCGCAGGAGGTTTTCGGCGCAAAGCAGACAGGAATGCGATCCCACGTGTTGTTGCAACACACTATCAGTAACGCACTACTAACAACAAACTAGGAACAACTTAAACGCGTGAACCGCAACCGATGGTCTTTTCATAACCAAATAGAGGAACTTTGCGCCCGGAACGAGAGTATCGAATGCTTAGATGGTCACGGAGAATCGCTCGGTCTGATTCACCAGATCCAAGCGCAGCTGGAGCTCCGCGATACGCTCGTACAGTTCCCGGTAATCCTGCGCTGCGCGCGCAACGTCGTAGTTCGCATATTCGTACTCGACAACGACGTTTCCCCTGAACATGCTCGCAGGGCACCTTTTCTTCGCCTCATGCGAGCGAAGTCGCTCAAGGCGCGCAAGCTTGTTATTGAGCTGAGCCATCAGCACCAACGCCTCGTCGATCGTAATCCCTTCTTCGGGGATGACCGTCGTGGCATTAAAGGCATGCAAGGCATGGCGAACAGCACGCACCTTGCCGTCAATTTCATCGACTAGGGTAAACGTCTGCTCATAATCGTACTCGGGAGGAAGCCCTTCTTCGCCTTGAGACAAAACGTAGGTGGCGTTCTCACGCTCACGGGCGATGAGATGCGCTTTTTCCTGCTCTAAGCTCCGAATGTACTTTGAGGCGCTGGCTGAGGTAAAGGTCATCTCGCTCATCGATTCCTCCTTTTGCGGAATGTGATTTTGGGTATTGTACTATGGCTAATCATTTTTGTAAATTGATTTCCAAAATATTTGAGGAACACGGAGCCTACCATCGGGGGCGCATCGCAGCAAGCACGCGAAGGCGATGGCGCTCACCCTGTCGCCGCAAGTCGCGCGAACCCGACTCCTCGAGCAAGCTTGCAAGATAGCGCGGCTTCTCCGCCGCGATGTGAAATACTTTCCGCCTGGGCGCATACATCGCGCGCACACGGTACGCCACCCAGCGTGGGGTCGCACAGCTAAACGGATCGCATGGTTGGTTGGGGACGTGCTCCTTTCACCCCCCCCAAATGGGTTGAAAGGAACACGTCCCCAACCAACCCATTCAAGCAGCCTAAAACAAAGCAGGCCAGAGCGGATAACCACTCTGGCCTGCGTCTTTGCTATGGTCGGGTTGACTGGATTTGAACCAGCGACCCCCGCGTCCCGAACGCGGTGCTCTACCAAACTGAGCCACAACCCGAAGCAAGTAGGTATAGTAGCAGAACATGCCGGACAATGCTAGCGCTCAATCACGCGCGCTCCCGACTTCTCCATCGTCGCAGCATACGCCCACCATCCGCGCTCGGCCTGTGCCGCCTGGACGATCGCGCGCGCGTCATCGAGCGACGCGCAGAGGGCGAACGAGCACGACCCCGAGCCCGACATGAGCGCTGCCCGCACGCCGGGGCGACCGCGTAGCCACGCGAGCACCTCGTCGATCTCGGGCGCGAGCGCGCACGACGCGGGCGCGAGGTTGTTCGCCACGCGCGCGGCGAGCGCGGCGGCATCGTGAGCGCGCAGCGCCTCGAGGACGGGCTCGAGCGGCGGCAGCGGCTGGGGATCCTCGTCGAAGCGCGCATATGCGGCGCCCGCGCTCACGCCCTCGCCCTGCGGCCGCACGAGCACGACGGGCAGGCCGGCGAGCGGTTCGAAGCGCTCGCGCAGGCAATCCCCCGCACCGTCGAGGTACGCAAGGGCGCCATGCAGGAAGAACGGGACATCCGCCCCGATGGCGCGCGCGACCGCCTCCACGCGCTCATCGTGCACGTCGAGCCCCCACAGCGCGCAGAGGCCCATGATCGCCGCCGCAGCGTCCGCCGAGGGACCGCCGAGCCCAGCGCGGAGCGGAATGCGCTTCTCGATCGCGATGCGTGCGCGGGGCTCGAGCCCGAACGCCTGCGCGAGCGCGACCGCGGCGCGGTACGCCGTGTTCTGCTCCATGGGGAAATCCGCCGCGGGCACGGTGACGACCTCGAGGGTACCGGCGGGCTCGACCGTGACCGTGTCCGCGAGACTGAGCGCAGCCATCACGGAATCGACGCGATGGTAGCCGCGCTCGTCCCGTTCGGTATGGATGCCCAGATAGAGATTGACCTTGGCCGGAGCCGAGACGACGACGCGGCGCTTCGGCCCGCTAGCCCTCATCGGGCTGGTCGAACGCGGGCGTGAAGATATGCTCGCCCGTCTCGGTGTCGAAGAGCTCGACCGTACCCGTGAGCACATCGACGTACTGGTAGCTCTGGCGCGAGGTGCGGCCGCGGCGCTCCGTGACCTCGACCACGAAGACGGCGGGGTGCACGGACTTGATGACGCCCAGGCGCTCGATGACGCGCGTCCTGCCCATGTTGGCCTTGACCTTCACCGGCCGGTTCACCATGCCGCGCAGCAGCTCCTGGATTTCCTCGACCTTATTGACTTCAGCTTCTGCCATGAAACGACGCCTCCTGCAGGCATATGGAATATGGGGAGCATGCCCCCAAGATAGTCAAACGTAAAGATTATAGCAGCCATGCAGGTAAAATGCGAATCGCCGACGCAGGGCGGGCGTGCGGCCGGGCGCAGGCGGACGCCAGCGCCCCTAGAGCGTGTCTGTATCGAGAACGATGGTGAAGGGACCGTCGTTCACGAGACCGACCTTCATGTCCGCCGCGAACGTGCCCGTGGCGACGCGCGGCACATCTGTGCGCGCGAGCGAGACGAAGTATTCGTAGAGCTCGTTGGCGTGCCCGGGGTCGCCCGCGCCGGTGAACGACGGGCGGCGCCCATGGCGGCAGTCGGCGAACAACGTGAACTGCGACACCACGAGCACATCGCCGCCCACGTCATCGATCGAGCGGTTCGTCTTGCCCGCCTCGTCCTCCATGATGCGCAGGGCGAAGATCTTCTTCCAGAGGCGCTCGGCCTCCGCCTCGGTGTCCTCGGCCGCCACGCCGAGCAGGATGAGGTAACCCTGGCCGATGCGCGCGGTCTCCACGCCGTCGATCGTCACGTTCGCGCGCAGCACCCGCTGGATGACCGCCCTCATCGGGCACCTCCCTGCGGGCTCGCAGCGCCGGCAGCGGCATCCCCGGCGTCGCCGCGCGCGCCGAGCTTCGCGCACAGGTCCTCAAGCGCATGGAAGCGGTGGCTGATGGCGTTCTTCTCCTGCGGCTCGAGCTCCGCCATGGTCTTGCCCGGCGTATCGTCCGGCAGGAAGAGCGGGTCGTAGCCGAAGCCGTGCTCGCCGCGGCCGACGCGCCCGATCATGCCCTCGCAGAAGCCCTCGCCCATCGTCACCGTGCCGTCGCGCTCGATGAAGGCGATGGAGCTCACGAAGCGCGCGGTGCGCTGCGCATCCTCCACGCCCTCGAGGTTGGCGAGCAGCTTCGCGTTGTTCGCCGCGTCATCGCCGTGCACCCCGGCGTAGCGCGCGGAGTACACACCGGGCTCGCCGCCGAGCGCGTCCACCATGAGGCCGGAATCGTCGGCGACGGCGGCAAACCCCGTCTCGGCGACAGCGGCCTCCGCCTTGATGAGGGCGTTCTCCGCGAACGTCGTGCCCGTCTCCTCGGGATCGGGGAAGTCGCCGAGCTGCCCCACGCCCACGAAGCGCGTGCCCGGCAGCGCGTGACCCAAGATTTCCGCGATCTCCACGAGCTTATGCGCGTTCCCCGTCGCGACGACCACCGTGTGCTCCGGGTCGAGCGTCGCCGGGTCGATCTTCTCCAGTGCCATGTCCGCCTCCGTAGTGCCTGTGCCCGAATTCATGCCGTTGCATGCGTTTCTCCCGCCGCAGCGGCGCGCGACTAATCCCGGAACGCCGTGACCTCGTTCTGCAGCTCGATGAGCTTCTTGATGCCGGCGTCGCCGAGGTCGAGCAGGCGCCCCAGGCGCGCGCGATCGAACGGCGTGCGCTCGCCCGTCCCCTGGATCTCGACGATCTCGCCCGTATCGGTCGCGACGAGGTTCATGTCGATCTCTGCCCGCGAGTCCTCGCGGTAATCGAGGTCGAGCAGCTCGCAGCCGTCGACGACGCCCATCGAGACCGCCGCGACCTGCCCGGTGAGCGGCAGGCGCGCGATCTTGCCCGCCTCGACCCACGCCATGAGGGCGTCGTGCAGCGCGACCCACGCGCCGGTCACGCTCGCCGTGCGCGTGCCGCCGTCCGCCTGGATGACGTCGCAGTCGACCGTCACCGTGAACTCGCCGAGCGCCCGCAGGTTCGTGACCGTGCGCAGGCTTCGGCCGATGAGCCGCTCGATCTCCATGGAACGGCCCTTGCGGTTGCCGCGCTCGCGCGCGGAGCGGCGGTTCGTCGCGGCGGGCAGCATGGCGTATTCCGCCGTCACCCACCCCGCGCGGCTCGCCTTGCGCCACCCGGGCACGCCCTCCTCGATGCTCGCGGCGCACAGCACGCGCGTCCGGCCGAACTCCACGAGGCACGACCCGAGCGCGTTACCCATTACCTCGCGCGTGAGCGACACCTCGCGCATCTCGTTCGCGGCACGGCCGCCCTCGCGGTCAATCTCCATATACTCCATGATGCTCCTTGCCCAATGCATGATAAAAAGCAGACAGGCTGGATTTTATCATCGCGCCAAGCGCTCCAGCTCATCGATGCCCACGTGCTCGATGCTGCGCAGCGGGCGCCCGAAGATGAAGCTCCCCGCCGCCGCGAACTCGGCGATGTTGTCCGACGTGGTGGCGAAGCGGTGCTGCGGCACGGTCTGCTCGCCCGCGAGCTGCCCGCGGCGGCTCAGGATGTCCGTGAGCTCGCGCGTGGTCTCCTCCGCCGACGACACCACGCGCACCCCCGCCCCGAGCGCCGCGCGGATGGGGCGCGCGAGCAGCGGGAAGTGCGTGCAACCGAGCACGACGGTGTCCACGTTCGTCTCGGTGATGGGCGTGAGCGTGCGCGCCACCTCCGCGCGCACCTGGGGCGTGTCGAAGATGTCGCCGTCCTCGAGCCAGCGCTCCTGCAGGTGGGCACCGGTTGCGAGCTCGCGCTCAACGATCTCGACGAAGCTCGGCGCCGGGCAGCCGTACACCTCGACGCTCGCATCGAGGTTGTGGATGGCGCGCGTATACGCGCCCGTGCGCACCGTGAGCGGCGTCGCGAGCACGCCGACCGTGCGTGTACGCGTGGTGTTGATCGCCGCGCGCGCACCCGGCGCGATGACGCCGATTACCGGAATCGCGAGCGTCTGCTGCGCGACGGTGAGCGCCGCCGCCGTCGCCGTGTTGCAGGCGATGACCATGATCTTCACGTCGTGGGCCTCGAGCCAACGCCCGGCTTGCAGCGCGAACGAGCGGACCTCGTCCTCGGTGCGCGTGCCGTAGGGGCAGCGCTTCGTGTCGCCCACGTAGTAGATCGATTCATGCGGCAGCGCGGTCGCGATGGAACGGGCGACGGTGAGGCCGCCCAGGCCCGAATCGAAGACGCCGATGGGACGGTCGTCCTCCATGAGCGCCAGCTCGTCCCCTGCGCGGGTCGCACCAAGGCTCGCCGCGCGCGTGCTCGATGCGTCTGCCATGGGCTAGCGACCCTTCGCTTCGAGCAGGCTGCGCATGCCCGCCACCCAGGCGTCGACGATGCGGCCCGGGGCGACGCGCGCCTCGGGGTGCGTCGCGAGGAACTCCTCGGCGCCCGGATCCGCCAGACCGTTCTCGACCATGATGAACGCGCCCGTGTAGTCCGCCATGAGGAAGTCCGAGGCGGCATCGCCGATGCCGAGCGTCTCCTCGCGCGGGATGCCGAGAATCTCGCAGAACCGGCCGATGCCACGCCCCTTGTTGAGCCCCTTGGGCATGACGTTGAACGCGCGGCCGCGCACGCCCTCGGGAAGCTGGAGCGTGGTGGGTGCGGAGATGTAGTTTAGGAAGCCGTTGTCCGCCCAATCGAGCGCCATACCCGAGGCGTCGAGGAGCGCGATGGCCTCCTCGTCCGGGATCTCGCCGCGCAGGCCGATCGTCACCTCGCGGTGCTTGTAGCCGGCGGACATGTCGTTGTGGTATTCGAGCATGCCCGGATAGCGCGAGATGAACGCCTCGCAGAGCCCCGTTTGCTCGATGACCTCGTGCGGGGTGAGGCCGCAGGCGGGGTCGAACGCCATCTCGGCCGTGAAGTACTCCCAGGTATCGTGCGAGAGGTCGGTCATGACGATGCCGCCCATCTCGCCGATGAAGGCGTTGAGGCCGAGCAGGCGCGTGTCCTCGCGCATCATCGCGCGGTTGCGGCCGGAGCAGGGGACGACCTGGACGCCCGCCTGGCGCAGCTCGAGGAGCGTGCGCACGAGGTCGAGGCTCGGTTCGCCCGACGCGTTCGCGAGCACCGAGGAGCCGGGCCCCATCATGGTCCCGTCAAGGTCGGTGAACACGTAGCGCACCCGGGCGAGGCGCTCGCGCAGCTCGCCGGTCGGCACCTCGGGCAAATAGGGAATATCCATGGTTCCTCCGCGTCGGTCGCTTACCTGCCCCTCCATCATACCTGCGCGATGCGGGCATGACCGGGGCGGCGTCGCGAGCGCACCGCTTTTCCGCATGGGCGGCGAGCCCTCACGGGTTCGAGTCCCCATCGGGCACGGACGAAAAAGCGGCGCCGTCGCCGACGCCGCCCCATGTTCCCGGGTGGGCGATGAGGGACTCCGCGCGGCTCCGCCGCGCGCCCCGCTTCGGCCGCGTGCGCGGCCTCGCGCGCTCCGCGGCAAACGCTAGCGCGTTTGCACCGCTCCGCGCCCTCACGGGTTCGAGTCCCCCATCGGGCGCGGACAAAAAACGGCGCCGTCGCCGGCGCCGCCACATATCCCGGGTGGGCGATGAGGGACTCGAACCCCCAGCCTTGTGCGTGTAAAGCACCTGCGCTAACCGTTGCGCCAATCGCCCGTGTGAAAGGAGTATAGCCGAAACGCCTCCGTCAGGAGGCGGCAATCTCGCCCCCCGTATTAGATTACCACCGCGGCGAGGACGTCCATGAGCGCGTCCACATCGGCCTTCGTGCAGATGAGCGGGGGCAGGAAGCGCAGCGTGTGCGCGCCCGTCGCGTTGATGACAGCGCCCGCCTCGAGCGCGCGGGCCACGATGTCGTGCGCGTCGCCCGCCGCCTCGTCCACGTCGCAGCCGCGCATGAGCCCCGCGCCGCGCACCTCGACCACGTGCGGGAGCTCCGCGAGCCGCTCGGCCAGATACGCGCCCACCTCTCGGGCGCGCTCGGCGTACCCTCCCAGCACGAGCTCGCAGAGCACCGCCTCGGCCGCCGCGACGGCGAGGCAGCTGCCGCCGAACGTCGTCCCATGGTCGCCCGGGCGGAACACCTGGGCCACCTCCGCCCGCGCGACGCACGCGCCCATGGGCACGCCGCCGGCGATACCCTTCGCGAGGCTCATGATGTCCGGCGTGACGCCCGCAAGCTGGATGGCGAAGGGCGCCCCGCAGCGGAAAACACCCGCCTGCACCTCGTCGGAGATGAGGACGCCGCCCACGCCGTGCACGAGCTCCGCGGCCGCCCGCACGAAGGCGGCGTCGAGCGGGTGCACCCCGCTCTCACCCTGGATGGGCTCGATCATGACGGCGCAGACCTCGCTGCCCAGGCGCCCGAAGATCGCACGCAGCTCGTCCACATCATTCGGCGTGCAGGCGACGAACCCGCCGGGCAGCGGGCGGAAGGCGTCCTGCAGGCGGTCCTGCATCGTGGCGGCGAGCGTCTCGAGCGTGCGGCCGTGGAAGCCACCCCGCAGGCAGACGATGGTGTTCCCACCGTTGCCCGCGCGCTTGGCGTAGAGCCGCGCGAGCTTCATGGAGCACTCGTTCGCCTCCGCGCCGGAGTTCGCGAAAAACGTCTGCCACACCTGCTCGCCCTCCGCGGGCGCTGCCGCGGTGCGCACAACCTGCTCGTCGCCCGAGCGCACCGCCTCCGCGAGCTCGCGCGCGCCGGCGGCGTCCCCGTTCGCGAGCTTGGAGAGCAGCGCCGCCACCGCCCCGCGGTGCTCGACGTAGAAGTAATTCGACACATGCAGGAGCTTTTTCGCCTGCTCCTCGAGGGCGCGCGTGAGCGCCGGGTGCCCGTGACCGAGCGAGCACACCCCGATCCCCGCGAGGAAGTCGAGGTACTCCCTCCCCGCGCTGTCGGTGAGCGTCATGCCCGCGCCGCTCACGAACTCCACCGGGCTCCTCCCGAACGTCGGCATCACGTACGCCGCGTCGAGCTCATGCTCCATCTCAAACGACATCTCGTCCCCCTACCCTATCGTCTCCCTGCGAAACGGCCATCTCGAATCCCGCCTGGCTACCACTCCTCGGTCTCCACCAGGCGCGAGGCGAACGCGCCCACCGGATGCGGATGCTGGTCGAACTCGTAGGACTCGAGCGTCGAGTGCATCACGGTGCCCACGCCCGTCGAGGTGAAGAGCTCCACGAGCAGCGAATGCGGCGTCGTCCCGTTGATGATGTGCGCGCGGTACACGCCGCCCTTGAGCGCCGTCACGCATGCCTCGAGCTTGGGGATCATCCCCTTCGAGACCTCCCCCGCGCGCAGCAGCCCCTCGGTCTCGTCGAGCGTGAGGTTCGAGATGAGCGAGGTCTTGTCCGCGAAATCCGCGTACAGCCCATCGACGTCCGTGAGGAAGATCGCCTTGTGGGCGTGGATGGCGGCGGCGATGTGCCCGGCGGCAAGGTCCGCGTTGATGTTGAAGAACCCGCCATCGGTGCCCTGCGCGACCGTCGCGACCACGGGGATGTAGTCGTTCTCGAGGAGCGTCTCGAGGTAGTCGGTGTTCACCTGGCACACCTTGCCCACGCGCCCGAGCTCCGGGTCGAGCTGCTCGGCCAGGATCGTGCCGCCGTCGCTGCCCGAGACGCCCACCGCCACGGCGCCGTGCTTGTTGAGCGCGGCGACGAGCTCCTGGTTCACCTTGCCCACGAGCACCTCGCGCACGATCTCCATGGCCTCGGGCGTCGTCACGCGCTGGCCGCCCTTGAACTCGACCGGCAGGTCGTAGTGGCCGAGCGCCTCGTTGATGGCCGCGCCGCCGCCGTGCACGATCACCACGCGGGCGCCGATGATCTTGAGCAGCAGGATGTCCCCCATGACCTTCTCGCGCAGGTCCGCATCGACCATGGCCGCGCCGCCGTACTTGATGACGACGGTCTTGCCGGTGATGCTCTTGACCCACGGCAACGTCTCGTAAAGCTGCTCGCCCAACTGCTCGTTCGTGAGCGCGGGCGCGAGGTCGCGCGCGTACTTCATCTCATTCCTCCCAAAGGTTGCAAACAGGCAGAACGCGTGGCGGGCGCCGCCCGGCAGCGGGGCGCGCGGGGCGGCTGCGCCGATCACGCGCTACGAACGGTAATCCGCGTTGATCGAGATGTACTCGTGCGTGAGGTCGCACGTCCAGACCGTCGTGGAGCACGCGCCGGCGCCCAGGTCGACCGAGATGACGATCTCGGGCGCCTCGAAGCGGCGGAGCGCCTCGTCCTCGTCGAAGGGCACCGTGAGGCCGGCGCGGCACACGGGCAGCCCCATGATGTCGATGTCGACCTTACGCTGGTCGAACGGCACGCCGCACTTCCCGAGCGCGGCGGCGATGCGGCCCCAGTTGCAGTCGCGCCCCGCGATGGCGGTCTTCACGAGCGGCGAGTTCGCCACGGCGCGGGCGCAGGCGTCCGCGTCCGCAGGCGTCGCCGCCCCGTCCACGTTCACGGTCACGAGCTTCGTGGATCCCTCGCCATCTGCGGCGATGGCACGCGCGAGCGACTCGCACACCACGAGGAGCGCGTACCCGAGCTCCTCGTACGCCTCGCTGCCCGGGGCGATGGGCGCCGCGCCGCGCGCCGCCGCACCCGAGGCGAGCATGATGCAGGTATCGTTCGTCGAGGTGTCGGAATCGACCGTCACCTTGTTGAACGTCCGCGCCACGGCGTCCGAGAGCAGCGCGTGCAGCGCCTCGGGTGCAACGGGGGCGTCGGTGGTGATGAGGGCGATCATCGTGGCCATGTTCGGCATGATCATGCCCGAGCCCTTCACGCAGCCGCCCACGGTGAACGTGCAGCCCACGTACTCGAGGTCGCGCGACTCGTAGGCCACCGCGTACTCCTTGGGGTGCGTGTCGGTGGTCATGATCGCGCGGGCAGCCGCCGCCCCGCCGTCGCGGGACAGGGCGTCGATCGCGCGGGGCAGGCCCGTCTCGAAGCATCCGGTCTCCAGCGGCACGCCGATGACCCCCGTCGACGCCACGAGCACCTGCTCAAGCTCGCAGCCCAAGAGCTGGGAGGCGATCTCGCAGGTCTCCCGCGCCGCCGCGAGGCCGGGCTCGCCGGTGGCGGCGTTCGCGTTGCCGGAGTTCACCACCACGGCGCGCACCATGCCCGCGCCCACGCCGCCCAGGTGCTCGCGCGACACCGTGACGGGCGCGGCGCAGAAGCGGTTCTGGGTGAACGTGCCGGCCGCGGGGCACGGCTCATCGGCCACGAGCAGCGCGAGGTCGGCGCGCTCGGGGTTCTTGCGGAAACCGGCATGCACGCCGGAGGCGCGGAATCCCGCCGCGCTCGTCGCGCCGCCGTTCGGGACGGCGCGCAGCTGCTCGTCGAATGCTTCGTAATCCATATCGGGTCATCTTCCAATCCGTAGGGGTGAATCGTGTGATGCGAAGGCGCGCCGGACGCAGGCAAGACGTCCGGCGCGCCCGATCGCGGAAGCCAGGTTGCGCGACTAGATGGGCAACGCGACCTGGGGCAGGCCTCGTCGCTCATCGAGGCCGAACACGATGTTCGCGCATTGCACCGCCTGGCCGGCAGCGCCCTTGCACAGGTTGTCGATGGCGCCGATCGCGATGAGCGCGCCCGCCTCCGCGTTCACGGCGAGGCCAATCTGGCAGGCGTTGCTGCCGACGACGGACGCGGTCTTCGGCGTCTGCCCGGCGTCGAGCACACGAACGAACGAGCGGCCGGCGTACGCATCGCGATAGCACGCCACCGCGTCCTCGGCCGTGAGGCCGCGCGCGCCCGGGGCGAGCGGCAGGGTCACCGTCGAGAGCAGGCCGCGGCGCAGCGGGGCGAGGTGCGGCGTGAACACCACGCGGCCGGAGGCACCCAGGATCTGCTCGATCTCGGGCGTGTGGCGGTGGCGGCACACGTTGTATGCCTCGAGGTTCTCGTCGGCGCTGCAGAAATGCGTGCGCGCGGAGGGCGTCTTGCCGGCGCCCGTGACACCCGAGATGGCGTCCACGACCACGGGTCCCTCGTCCGCGACCCAGCCCAGGCGCATCGCGGGTGCCGCGGCGAGCGAGGTCGCCGTGGGGAAGCAGCCCGCGCAGGCAACGAGCACGGCATCTCCCGCAGCATGGCGCTCGGCCAGGCGGGCAAGGTCATCGGCGAAGAGCTCCGGCAGGCCGAAGGCGCGCTCGGTGATAAGCTCGGGCGAGGTGTGCGCGACGCCGTACCAGCGCTCGTAGACCGCCGGGTCGTCCAGGCGGTAATCGGCCGAGAGGTCCACGACCGTGACGCCGGAGGCGAGCAGCTGCGGCACGACGGCGAGCGCGGCGGTATGCGGCACCGCCAGGAACACGACGTCGCACCCGGCGAGCGCTGGGTCGTCATGCGTCGTGAACACGAGGTCGCTCACGCCCGCGAAGGCCGGGTAGACGCTCGCGAGCGCCTGCCCCGCATCCGCGTTCGACGTGATGGCGCGCAGCTCGAAATCCGGATGCGCCAAAAGCAGGCGCACGAGCTCGACGCCCGCGTACCCCGCCGCCCCGACAACTCCCGCTGCATACGCCATGTGCCTCGTCCCTTCACGTGGTTCTCTTCGGCGGCGCGCCCGGAAGCTACCGCCGGCACGCCGCTCGCATTGCCCTGCAAGGGTAGCACAGCTACACGCTGAATCGAATTTTCGGCGCTCGTTCATTCAGTTTTTTGCAGAATGGTTACATCGAGCACATCGGGTGCGCATGGGGCTATCCGAGGAACGCTGCAATCTCGTCGAGGTGCCGCTCGGCCTCCTGCCTGCCCTCGATGTAGAGCTCGAGGAGCTTCGGGGCGCTGCGCTCGACATGCCCCACCTCCACCGGTCGGGACGGCGCGATGACGAGCGCCTTGCCCGCGCGCTCGGCTTCCCAGATGCGCTCGCGCTGCGCGTTGTAGCGGTCGTGCCGCGTCTCGAGGGCGTCGAGCAGGTACGGGTAGGCGGTGTAGCGCGCACGCGCCGCGGCCATGAACTCGGGCGGGTACGGCTCCTTCTTGTAGGAGCGGTCTTGCGTGAGCACCACGAGCACCCGGTCGAAGCCCTCGTCGCCCAGCACGTGCTCGATG
Source organism: [Collinsella] massiliensis (assembly GCF_002161605.1). Classification (NCBI taxonomy): domain Bacteria; kingdom Bacillati; phylum Actinomycetota; class Coriobacteriia; order Coriobacteriales; family Coriobacteriaceae; genus Enorma; species [Collinsella] massiliensis. Next base: position 41,719 of record NZ_NFIE01000001.1, read on the forward strand.
GGCACGGAATCGGCCACGCCGCCGTCGACGTACTTGCTGCCTGCGATCTCGACCGGCTGCGTCACGAGGGGCAACGATGTCGACGCGCGCACGATGTCGATATCGAGCGAGGCATCGCGCACCTCGAGGTACTCCGCCGTGCCGAACGTCATGTTGGTCACCGTAGCGATGAGGCGCATGGGGTTGTCGCTGAACGCCCGCGTGTCGAAGGGGTCGATACGGTCCTGCACCTCGTTGAGCATGAAATCGTAGCCGATCATGCTACCCGTCGTGGCGAGCGAGCGCGTGGAGATGTAGCGCGGGTCGTTGCAGAAGGCGAGGTTCACGCGGTTCGCGCGGCCAATCTGGCGCGACTTGAAGCTGAGGCCGCAGAGCACGCCCGCCGAGACGCCGAAGCACGCGGGCACCTCGATGCCGCGCTCGAGCATGACGTCGAGCACGCCCGCGGTGAATTCCGAGCGGAAGCTGCCACCCTCGAGGATGAGGGCGGCGCGCCCCGCGTTCCTCGCGCGCTCGGCACCTTCCGTGTCCGCCATGCCGCTCCACGCATCTCGCATGCGTATCTCCTTCTTCCGTACCGCACGGTCGCCGTTCCCGTGCCCGGGTGCTTTTCGGCTCATTCTACCCACGGGGCACGGTTCGTTACGTCGCGCTCCCCGCCGTGATAAAAAGGTGTCAGTCACTTTTTTATCACCCAGTCACGCATGCGCGTGCGAAGCATCGCCGTGGTGATAAAAAGGTGACTGACACCTTTTTATCACGGGCACCTACGCCGTGCGCTTGAGCAGCGGTTCATGCCGTGCTATGCTGGAGTATCGCCTTCGGGCGCCGTTCTTTGACAGGTCGAGTTCGGCGGATGGAATCCACCCTGCCGATCCAGACCCCTTCGGGGCCGACTGGTTTCGACACGATAGCCTTGAGAGAGGAAGCAGGCCGTGGTCTCCTCGCCACGTTAAACAGGGGTACCGTCAAATTGAATTGACAAGAATTCTTCTTACGAGCCTCAGCTGGCTCTTGCCGCTTAGTTTATAGCGACACACCAATCCCGGATGTTCCCCGCTCCGGGTGCGGTGTCATGCTAGGGGAATGCTCCCGCGCACGTGATCGGTATGGCGCGGGCTAAGACCGAACCGATTGGGGCGCTGCGAGCGTGTCGCTGCGCGCACAGCGCCCGAGACCAAACCAGCGACTGAGCCTGGAGATGCCGATCAGGGGGCTACCGTGGACCGGAGTTCGATTCTCCGCGGCTCCACCACCATATCCCATGCGGGCGACGGCGCTTTCTGCCATCGCCCGCATGTCGTTTTGCGGCGCGGAGAATCGAACTCCGTGCGGGGCGCGAAGCTGCGCAAAGCGCGCAAGCGTCTTTGCCAGCGCAGCGCGCAAGGCGGCGCAAGCCGCCGCAGCGGTTGCGTATTCGCGTAGCGAATACGCGGATTCTCCGCGGCTCCACCAAACACAACAAGGGCGAACTCCCCTCGGGAGCTCGCCCTTTCTCATATACAACGTTCAGCTATATCGTCCGCGTCCTACGACGTGACCACGGGATCCGCGTTCACCAGGTCGCTCCCCCGGCCATAGCTCGGGCGGGCGGCGTCGTACTGGATCTCGCGCGCGACCTCGTGCGCCCGCTCGGGCAGCACGTTGTCGTAGCGGTGGCACGCGCACATGTGATCGGGCAGCACCTCGCGCTGGTTGGGCGCGGCCACGTCGCAGGCGGCGACCTTCGCGAAGCAGCGGCTCGCGAAGCGGCAGCCCGCCGGCGGGTCGATGGGGCTCGGAACGTCGCCCTCGAGGATGATGCGCTTGCGCTGCAGCTTGGGATCCGGGCTCGGGATCGCCGAAAGCAGGGCCTGCGTGTACGGGCACAGCGGCTCGTGGTACAGGGAGTTCTTCGGCGCGACCTCCATGAGGCGGCCGAGGTACATCACGCCCACGCGGTCGGAGATGTGCTTGACCACGTTCAGGCCGTGCGCGATGAACAGATACGTGAGGCCGAACTGCTCCTTCAGATCGTCGAGCAGGTTGAGCACCTGCGCCTGGATGGACACGTCGAGCGCCGAGACCGGCTCGTCGCAGACGATGAGCTTCGGGTTCACCGCGAGCGCACGAGCGATGCCCACGCGCTGGCGCTGGCCGCCGGAGAACTCATGCGGGTAGCGGTTCTTCATGTACGAGGCGAGACCCACGCGCTCGAGCAGCTCGTCGACGCGGTCGTCAATCTTGTCCTTCGGCAGGATGTTGTTCACGATCATGGGCTCGGCGACGATCTGCCCGACGGTCATGCGCGGGTTCAGGCTCGCGTAGGGGTCCTGGAAGATGAGCTGGATGTCGCTGCAGAGCTTGCGGCGGTCGCGCTGGTTCAGGGCGGTGATGTCCTCGCCCTCGAACAGGATCTTGCCGCTCGTGGGCTTGAGCAGGCCCACGATCATCTTGCCGATCGTGGTCTTGCCGCAGCCGGACTCGCCCACGAGGCCGAACGCCTCGCCGCGGCGGATCGAGAAGCTCACGTCGTCGACCGCGCGCACGAAGGACGTCGGCTTGCCGAAGAAGCTCGACCCGGCGACGAAGCTCTTCGTGAGGTGCTGCACCTCGATGAGGGTATCCGTCTTATCGATAGCCATGTGCTAGCGCACCTCCTCTTCCTCTTCGATCTCCACCGTCACCTCGGCGCCGCCGCTCATCTTGCGCGCGCGCTCGATGCGCTCGCGCTCCTCGGCCTCGAGCTTCGCCTTGACCACGTGCGCCTTCTCCGTGGCCTCCACGGCATGGGCGACCTCCGCCTCGTCGTCGTAGAGAAAGCAGCGCACGCGGCGCGTGGTGCCCGGAACCTCCTTGAGCTCGGGGCGCTCCCTGCGGCACCGCTCGGTCACGCGCTCGCAGCGGTCGGAGAACGGGCAGCCGCTCGGCATGTCGAGCGGGTTGGGCACGGAGCCCTTGATCATGTACAGGCGCTCGGACGCCTCGTCCTCGAGGCGCGGGATGGAGCGCAGGAGGCCCAGCGTGTAGGGGTGAAGCGGGTACTCGAACAGCTCGAACTTCTCGCCCTCCTCGACCACCTGGCCGCAGTACATGACCACCACGCGGTCGGCCACCTCGGACACGACGCCCAGGTCGTGCGTGATGAGCAGCACCGCCATGTTGAACTCGTTGCGCAGCTTGTAGATGAGCTCCAGGATCTGCGCCTGGATGGTCACGTCGAGCGCCGTGGTGGGCTCGTCAGCGATGAGCAGCTTCGGGTCGCAGGAGAGCGCCATGGCGATCATGACGCGCTGGCGCATGCCGCCCGACATCTGGTGCGGGAAGTCGCGCGCCCGCTCCTCGGGGCTCGGGATGCCCACCACGCGCAGCATCTCGACCGCGCGCGCCCAGGCGTCCTTCTTGCTCATGTCCGAGTGCGTGCGGATGGCCTCGACGATCTGGTCGCCCACGCGGTACACGGGGTTCAGACTCGTCATGGGCTCCTGGAAGATCATCGAGATCTGCGCGCCGCGGATCTGCTCCATCTCGGATTCCGTCGCGGCGAGCAGGTCCTTGCCGTCGAACGTGATGGAACCCCCCGCCACATGGCCGGGATCCTGGAGGAGCCGCATGATGGACAGCGAGGTCACGCTCTTGCCCGATCCGGACTCGCCCACCACGGCGAGGATCTCGCCGGGCTCGACGTCGAACGAGACGCCGTTCACGGCGCGGACGACGCCCTTGCGCGTGGGGAACTCGGTGACGAGGTCGTGCACTTCAAGCAATGCCACAGGTATCACCTCTTCCTGGCTTTGGGGTCGAAGGCGTCGCGGATGCCGTCGCCGAGCAGGTTGAACGCGAGCACGGTGATGGTGATGGCGAGGCCGGGGAAGATCATGGCGTAGGGCGCCGCGAAGATGTAGTTGCGGCCGCGGCCGAGCATGTCGCCCCACTCCGCCGCCGGCGGCTGCACGCCCAGGCCGAGGAAGCCGAGGGCGGCCGCGTCGAGGATGGCGCTCGAGATGCCGAGCGTCGCGCGGACGATGATGGACGGCATGACGTTGGGCAGCACGTGCTTGAAGATGATCACCGCGTCGGAATCGCCGATGACGCGCGCGGCCGCCACGTAATCCGATTGCTTGACCGCGAGCACCTGACTTCGCACGATGCGCGCGTATTCGGGGATCGACACGAAGCCGATGGCGATGATGGCCTTGTCGATGCCGCGGCCGAGCGCCGCCATAAAGGCGATGGCGAGCAGGATGGATGGGATGGCGAGCATCATGTCCATGATGCGCATGATGATGGTGTCGACGATGCCGCCCTTATAGCCCGCGACGGCACCGAGCACCACGCCGATCACGAGCGAGATGGCCACGGAGAGCAGGCCGACGGTGAGCGAGATCTGGCTGCCGATGAGCACGCGGCTGAAGATGTCGCGGCCCTGCTGGTCCGTGCCGAACCAGTGCGCCGCGCTGGGCGGCTGGAACGACGCGGAGAGGTCCTGCGCGTACGGGTCGTACGGGAGCACCTGCGGCCAGAAGTAGGTGACGATCGCCACGATGGCGAGCAGCAGGATGACGAAAAGGCTCACCATGGCGGGGATGTTCTGGCGCAGCGAGTACCAGACGTCCTTCCACAGCGATTCGGTCTTCTCCGCCTGCTTGGGCGCGCTCTCGGGATCGGGCTGCGCCTGCTTCTGGGGCTCGTTCGCTTGAAGCGTTGCCTCTGCCATGTCGATCACCCCTCTTCCTTGCTATAGGAGATGCGCGGATCGAGGTATGCGTAGATCACGTCGACCACGAGGTTGATGATGATGAAGATCGTGCCGATGAGCAGCACCGCGCCCTGCACGACGGGGAAGTCGGACTTCAGGATGCTGTCGACCACGAACTTGCCGATGCCCGGCCAGGCGAAGACCGTCTCGGTGAGCATCGCGCCGCCGAGGAGGCTGCCCAGCTGCAGGCCGATGACCGTGGTGACGGGCAGCATCGCGTTGCGCAGCGCATGATGGATGTCCACGCGACGCTTCTTCAGGCCCTTGGCACGCGCCGTGCGCACGTAGTCCTCGCCGAGCGTCTCGAGCATGCTCGAGCGGGTCATGCGCGTGATGACCGCGAGCGAGTACATGGAGAGCGCGAGCGCCGGCAGGGTGATGTGCGCCACGGCATCCGAGAACGCCTCGAAGTCACCCATGAGCAGGGTGTCGAGCAGGTAGAAACCCGTACCGCCCACCGGCTGGAGCAACGGGTCCATGCGACCCGAGCTGGGCAGCACATGCAGGTAGCCCGCGAAGAAGATGATGAGCAGCACGCCGAGCCAGAAGATGGGCATCGAGACGCCCACGAGCGCGATGATCGTGGACAGGCCGTCGATCACCGAGTTCTTGTGCGTCGCCGAGAGCACGCCGAGCGCCACGCCCACCACGGAGGCGATGATGATCGCCACGAGGGCGAGCTCGATGGTCGCCGGGAAGCGCGACAGCAGCTCCTGCGTGACGGGTGTGTGGGTGTAGTAGCTCTCCCCCAGGTTGCCCGTGAGGGCACCTCCCAGGAAATTGAAATACTGCACGATGAGCGGGTCGTTCAGCCCGTTCGCCTCGCGCCAGGCCTCCATGGCCTGCTCAGTAGCATGCTGTCCGAGCACGACGGGCGCCGGATCAGCGGAGAACACGCGCATGATGAGGAACACGATGATGGAGACGCCCAGCAGAACCGGGATCGCCAGCAAGATGCGCTTGAGAACGTATTTCAGCATGCTACCCCCTCCTTCCATTCATAGCGGCGCGACCCTGCGCGCCCTGCCTGCAACGACAACGCGGGCCGAGCAAGCCCGGCCCGCGTTATGTTAGCAAAACCGCGTCGTGAGCATGGGAGCGTTACGCCGTCTTGGTGACGAGCTCCATGTGGACGACTCCCGTCGGGTGATAGTAGAAGTTGTTGATGCTCGGCGCGTAGGCGGCGAGGTTCTTGGCGTGGCTGATGAGCATCCACGGCATCTCGTCGGCGACCATCTGCTCGCACTGCTTGTAGATGGCGTCGCGCTCGTCGCCGTCGGGCGTGCTGAGGCCCTGCTGGATGAGCTGGTTGTACGCATCGCTGCGATAGCGGCCGACGTTCATGGAGACGTTCTCATCGGCGAGCAGGTTCATGAAGTTGTCCGGGTCGCCGTTGTCGCCCACCCAGCCGTAGAGGCAGCAGTCGAAGGCGTCCGTGTCGACCTTGGTCTGGTAGGTCGTCCAGTCATAGGAGACGATGTCCATGTCGACGCCGGCATCGGCCAGGTAGCCCTGGATGGCCTCGGCGAGGGGCTGGCCACCGATGGAGTTGTACGGACGGGGGTTCGTGTAGGTGAGCATGGTGCAGCTCGTGATGCCCAGGTCGGCGAAGGCGGCCTTCGCGGCCTCCGGGTCGTAGGCGGTCTGCTTGATGTCCTCGTCGTACGGGGCCATCCACAGCGGCATGACGGAGGTGGCCACGCCCGCGTATTCGCCGTAGAGGCTCTGAACCATTTCCTCGACGTTCACGGCCTGGCAGAAGGCGCGGCGCGCCTCGACGGTGGAGAAGGCACCCGTGTCGTTGCGGAACGCGAGGTAGTTGATGTTCATGCCGTCCTCGCTGAACAGCTTGTTGCCGGCATCGGTGATGGTGGGCACCACGGAGGCGTCGATGCCGTCGATGATGTCGACCTCGCCGTTGTTGAGGGCGGTCACGCGGCTCGAGTTCTCGGTGATGAAGCGGAAGATGACGTTCTTGGTCTGGGGCTTGCGCTCCTCATCCCAGTAGTCCTCGTTGGCCTCGAGCACGATGTTCTCGCCCTTGGACCAGGACACGAACTTGTAGGGGCCCGAGCCGACGGGGTTCTCGTTGGAGTCGCCGGCCTCGATGGCGGACGGCGCCACGATGGGGGCGGCGAGCGTCATGGCCATGTTCTTGATGAACGGCGTGGAGGGCGAGCGGAGGGTGATGACGAGCGTCGTGGCGTCGGGCGCCTCGATGGACGCGATGCCGGTGTTCGCCTCCTCGGAACCGAACACGAAGGACGCATAGGGCATGTCCTCGGTGCGGTTGGGCTCGAGCTGACGGGTGATGGAGGTCACGATGGCGTCGGCGTCGCAGTCGGTGCCGTCGTGGAACTTCACGCCCTCGCGGATCTTGAAGGTGTAGGTGAGGCCGTCATCGGAGATCTCGGGCATCTCGCCGAGGCACGGGAGCACCTCGGTGGACTCGACGTCGAAGCGGAGCACCGTGTCGTAGATGTTGGACATGACCTTGGCGGACTCGCCGTCGTCGACGTAGGCGGGGTCGAGGCCGCGCGGATCGGCGCCCTGCGCGAAGGTGATGGTGTCGGCGATGCCGCCCTCACCCGCAGAGGAACCGGTGTCGCTGGCGCGCTGGGCACCGCAGCCGGTAAGACCCACAAGACCGATCGTGGAGACCGCGCCCATCGCCTCGATGAACCGACGGCGCGAGATATCTGCCATGGACATAGATGAAACTCCTTCCGTATATTTTGGGTAGGGAAACAATAGCTTCCATCGGGGTGCGAATTGATACAAAACTGATAGGAAACTTTATCGAAATAAAGTATCCACGATTTGAAACTGCATAGCGCGGCGGCGGCACCGGGCGCGCCGTGCATACGCGCATGCAAAACCAGCGGGCGGGCGCGTTCGGAAACGTACCCGCCCACCGGCGTTTCTATGCCTCGAGCGCCGCGCGCAGCAGCTCGTTGAAGCGCTTGGGGTTGCCGCTGCTGCGGCTCGCCTTCATGCACTGGCCCACGAGGAAGCCGAGCACCTTCTGGTTGCCGTCGCGGTACTGCTGCGCCTGCTCCGCGCAGCGCTCGAGCACCTCGTCCACGATGGGCTGGAGCGCGCCGGCATCGCTCACCTGGCGCATGCCGCGCGCATCGACAATCCGCTCGGGATCGTCGCCCGAGGCGGCCATGGCCTCGAAGACCTCGTGGCCCTGGTTGGAGCTGATGGCATCCGAGGCGAGGAGCTTCGCCAGGCCCGCGACCTGCTCGGGGCGCAGCACGCTCTCGGCGAGTACGAGCCCTGCGCCGCGCAGGTAGGCGGGCAGCTCGTTCACCACGAGGTTCGCGACGGTCTGCGCCTCCTTGCCGGCAAGGCCGCCCACCGCCTCCTCGAAGAAGGCCGCGACCTCCGGGTCGCCCGCGATCTGCTCCGCGTCGGCGCGCTTGATGCCCAGCTCGCGCACGTAGCGGTCGCGGCGCTCGTCCGGCAGCTCCGGCAGCTCCGCGCGACAGTGCTCGATGAACTCGTCCGTGAGGTCGAACGGCGCGAGGTCGGGGTCGGGGAAGAAGCGGTAGTCGTCCGCCGTCTCCTTCACGCGCATGGCGACCGTGCGCTTGCGGCTCGGCTCCCAGTGGCGCGTCTCCTGGTAGATCTCGCCGCCCGCCTCGAGCACCTCGGCCTGACGGCAGATCTCGTACGCGAGGCCGTCGTGCAGCGCCTTGAAGGAGTTGAGGTTCTTGAGCTCGGTCTTGGTGCCCAGGCGCGCGTCGCCGCGGCGGCGCAGGCTCACGTTGCCGTCGCAGCGCATGGAGCCCTTCTCCATGGAGCAGTCGGAGATGCCGAGCGCCAGGAAGATGCGGCGGAGCTTCTCCATGAACAGGCGCGCCTCCTCGGGCGTGCGCAGGTCGGGCTCGGTCACGAGCTCGATGAGCGGGGTGCCGCAGCGGTTGTAGTCGATGAGGCTCTCGGCCGCGCCGCCGATGCGCCCCTCTTCGCCGCCCACGTGCACCATCTTTGCCGCGTCCTCCTCCATGTGGATGCGCAGGATCCGGATGGGCACCGTGTAGGAGCCGTCTTCGCGGCGCTCGGGCACGGCGAGCGAGGCCGTGTCGTAGCCCGAGAGGCCCGCGAGCGCGCCCCCCTGCTCGGGAAGGTCGCGCGCCATGCTCGCGGAGAGGCCGACCGCGCCCGCCGAGGCGCTCGCCAGGCTCTCGGCCTCCGCCGCGCCGAACGCACACTCCGGGCGCTCGGCGGCGCCGCGGCCCGTGACCTCGAGGTCGAGCCTGCCGTGCATGGCGAACGCCACCGGACCCTGCGTGGTCTGGAAGTTCTTCGCCATGTCGGGATAGAAGTAGTGCTTGCGGTAGAACATCGAGTGCTTCTGGATCTCGCAGTTCGTGGCGAGGCCCGCCTTCACGATGTACTCGATCGCGCGCTTGTTCGGCACCGGCAGCGCGCCCGGGAGCCCCAGGCACACGGGGCACACGTTCGTGTTCGGCTCGTCGTCGTGGCTGAGCTTGCAGCCGCAGAACATCTTCGTCTCGAGCGTCGTGAGCTCGGTATGGATCTCGAGGCCGATCACGGCCTCCCAGTCGCGCAGCACCTCGTTGAGCTCCTTCATGCGAGCTCACCCCCCTTCCCGGCGAACGCGGGCGCGACGGGGGCGCCCATGCGCGCACCCTCCCCCGCGGCAGCGGCGCCGCGCACGGCATCCCATGCGCCGGCGCACGCCCGCTCGAGCGCCGCGCCGAACGCGATGAGCCGCTCGTCGGCGAAGGCGGGCGCCACGAGCTGCGCGCCCACCGGCAGCCCGCTCTCCTCGCCCAGGCCGACGGGCACGGTGATGCCACCGTTGCCCGCGATGTTGAGCGAGATGGTGTACATGTCCGAGAGGTACATCTGCGTGGGGTCGCTGATCTCGCCGTGCTTGAACGCCGTGCGCGGCGCGGCGGGCATGAGCAGCACGTCGGCGCGGTCGAACGCACGGGCGTAGTCCTCCGTGATGAGCGTGCGCGCCTTCTGCGCGGCGTAGTAGTACTTGTCGTACACGCCCGAGGAGAGCAGGTACGCGCCGAGCATCTGGCGGCGCTTCGCCTCCGCGCCGAACCCGTGCGCGCGCGACAGCGAGCTCTGGGCGGCGAGCGTGGCGCAGTCGGGCTCCCGGTAGCCGTAGCGGATGCCGTCGAAGCGCGCGAGGTTGCTGAACGCCTCCGCCGGGCCGATCACGTAGTACGCGGCGATGGCGGCGTCGAGGTGCGGCAGCTCGACCTCCACGAGCTCGGCTCCCGCCGCCTCGAGCGCGCGCGCGGCGCCCTCCACGGCGCGGCGCACCTCCGGGGTGAGGCCGTCGGCGTCCATGAACGCCGGGATGATCCCCACGCGCATGCCCGCGATGTCCGTGTCCACGGCATCGGCGAAGCGCGGGGGCACGTCCTGCGAGGTCGAATCATACGGGTCGCGGCCGCCCGCCACCAGGGCGTCCATGGCGAGCGCGACGTCCTCGACCGTGCGGCCGAAGGGCCCCACCTGGTCGAGCGAGCTGCCGAAGGCCACCACGCCGTAGCGCGACACGGCGCCGTAGGTGGGCTTCATGCCCACGACGCCGCTGAACGACGCCGGCTGGCGGATGGAGCCGCCCGTGTCCGAGCCGAGCGCGAGCGCCACCTCGCCCGCCGCGACCGCCGCCGCCGAGCCGCCCGACGAGCCGCCGGGCACGCGCGCGGTGTCCCAGGGGTTGTTCGTGGGGTGGAAGGCGGAGGAATCCGTCGAGGAGCCGAACGCGAACTCGTCCATGTTCGCCTTGCCCACCGGCACGCAGCCCGCATCGAGCATGCGTGCGACGCACGTGGCGGTGTAGGGGCTCTCGTAGTGCTCGAGCATGCGGGAGGCGCAGGTGGTGCGCGTGCCCGCGAGGTTCATGTTGTCCTTCACCGCGAGCGGCACGCCCGCGAGCGGCGGCAGGGGCTCGCCCGCGGCGCGGGCGGCGTCCACGCGCGCGGCCGCCTCGAGCGCGAGCTCGGGCGTCACCTGCAGAAACGCCTGCACCTCGGTGTCGCGCGCCTGGATGGCATCGAGCGCGGCGCGGGCGACCTCGGTCGCGGAGAACGCACCGTCGCGCACGCCCGCCGCGATCTGGCGGGCGGTCAGGGTATCAAGGGTCGCCATGCCTTACTCCTCCTCGCCTAGGATCGACGGCACGCGGAAGCTGCGGCCGCGCGTGCTCGCCGCGTTGCCGAGCGCCTCGTCGATCGTGAACGCGCGCGCGGCATCCGGCGCGTCATCACGCATGACGTTCGAGAGGCCGCCGATGGGATGGAACGTGGGGTCCACGTCCGGGAGGTTGTACGCGAGGATGGGCTCGAGCATCTCGACGGCGTCGTTCATGTACGCGCACATCTCGGCGAGCTCGTCGCCCTCGAGCGCGATGCGCGCGTAGTCCGCGATGCCGCGCACATCGTCTTCGGTGAGTGCCATGGGCGCTCCAATCTACGTATCGTGCTGTCCGGGGCGCGCGCAGGCGACACCCGGTCAATTCGCATTATTATACGCGGGCGGGGCGCGGGGCGGAGCGGCTCGGGCGCGCGCACCCGAACGGAAACACGCCACCGGCGCGGCGAAGCGCTCGGCGGGGCGGGTTTCGGGTCGCGCATCGGGGCAACCGGGCGGAAAACGGGCTCTCGCGGGGGGCACGGGAAAGTTCATTCCAGTTGTGTGTGTATCTTTTTGCGCCCGCCGTCCGCATCGCACATCCAGCTCTTCGCGACCTGGGGTTTTGTTGCGACGGAAGGGCGGTATCGGCGCCCTTCCCAAAAAGATGCACACACAACTGGAATGAGTTTTACGGGAGGCACCCGGAGGGGCGACAAACTCCCGGCCGCACGCGCTTCCGCGCTTCGCAACGGGGCAACCAGCCCCTCGCGGAGCTCCCTGCCAGCTGTCCTCAGCGCGCGATGCTACACTTAGCCGCGACATCGCCAAAACCCAAGGAGGCAGTATGGACATCGAACGCATCGAGCGCGTCCGCGCGAACCTCAGGCGGCGCGACCTCACGCAGCTGCTCATCGTCGACCCGCTCTCGATCTGGTGGCTCACCGGCTACTACACCGAACCCCTGGAGCGGCTCCTCGCCCTCTACCTGCCGCTCGACGGCACGCCGACGCTCTTCGTGAACCGCCTCTTCCCCGACGCGTCCGCCACCGGCGCGCGCGTGGTGAGCCATTCGGACACCGACGACCCCATCCCCATGCTCTGCGACGCCATCGACGCGGCGCGCCCGCTCGGCGTGGACAAGGAGCTCGCCGCGCGCTGGCTCGTCCCGCTCATGCAGGCCGGGGCTGCCGCGAACTTCGTGCTCGCCTCGGACGCCGTGGACGACGCGCGCGCCATCAAGGACGCCCGTGAGCAGGAGCTCATGCGCATCGCGTCGCGGACGAACGACGAGGCCATGGCCTGGCTCGCCGAGCAGGTGCGCCCCGGCGCGACGGAGCTCGACATCGCGGAGGGGCTGCTCGCCACGTACCGCAGGCTCGGCGCGCAGGACCACTCCTTCTCGCCGATCGTGAGCTTCGGCGCGCACGCCGCCGACCCGCACCACGAGCCCGACGCGACGCCGCTCGCCCCGGGCGACATGGTCCTCTTCGACGTGGGGTGCAAGCGCGACGGGTACTGCTCGGATATGACCCGCACGTTCTTCACCGCCGAGCCCACCGAACACCAGCGCGCCGTATACGACGCGGTGCGGCGCGCGAACGAGGCCGCCGAGGCCATCGTGCGCCCCGGCGTGACGTTCGCCGAGATCGACCTCACGGCGCGCCGCATCATCGAGGACGCCGGCTGGGGCCCGCAGTTCAACCACCGCCTCGGGCACCAGATCGGCCTGCAGGACCACGAGCCGGGCGATGTCTCGGCCACGCATGACGAGCCGGTGCAGCCCGGCATGTGCTTCTCCATCGAGCCGGGCATCTACCTGCCGGGCGACATGGGCGTGCGCATCGAGGACCTCGTCATCGTCACCGAGGACGGCTGCGAGGTGCTCAACAGCTACCCCAAGGGCATCCAGGTGCTCGGGTAACGAGGAGGGCACACGCAAAAACCGACGGGGCGACCTGAACGCTGCAAGCCTTCGCTTGGCGCATCGGGTCGCCCCGTCGCTTACTCCCTCGTAATGCAGGAACCCCGCCAAGGGCCCCGTGCGAACGTCCTTGCAGCCGCTTGGCGGCGCGGCGTTCGCGGGGAAACCTTGGCGGGGTTCCGAACGCGTTAAGCCCGTGGCTTAGAAGTCCACGTCCACGTCGTTGTAGACGCACTCGAGGAGCTTCTCCATCTCCTCCTGCGTGGGCTGGCGCGGGTTGGAGCCGGTGCAGGCGTCGAGCAGCGCGTTGGCGGCGACGTCGTGCTTCTTCTCCTCGAACTCGGCGTAGTCGATGATGGACTCGTCGGCCTTCACGCCGCCCTTGCCGTAGTTCTTGATGCCCTGCGGGATGTCGAGCTTGTCGTTGAGGTCGCGGATCTCCTGGACGAGAGCGGCGACGAGCTCGTCCTCGGTCTCGCCGGGGAGGTGCAGGATCTCCTTGGCGATGTAGGCGTACTTGGCCTTGGCCTCGGGGTTCTTGGCGTTGAACTGGATGACCTTGCCCAGGTACATGGCGTTGGCGCAACCATGGATGATGTGGTCGCCGGTGAAGGCGGCACCGGTCTTGTGCGCCATGGAGTGCACGATGCCGAGCAGGCCGCTCGAGAAGGCGATGCCGGCGATGCACTGCGCGTCATGCATGTGCTTGCGGGCCTCCTTGTCGCCCTTGTAGGACTTGGGCAGCCACTCGACGATCTCGCGGATGGCGTGCAGCGAGTTGGCCTCGGTGTACATGGAGGAGGCGGTGGAGACGTAGGACTCGATGGCGTGCGTCAGCGCGTCCATGCCGGTGTGCGCGCAGAGCTTGGCGGGCATGGTGTAGGTGAGCTCGGGGTCGACGATGGCCACGTCGGGCGTGATCTGGAAGTCGGCGATCGGGAACTTGATGCCCTTGGAGTAGTCGGTGATGATCGAGAAGGCCGTGACCTCGGTCGCGGTGCCGGAGGTCGAGGAGATGGCGCAGAAGTGAGCCTTGGTGCGCAGCTCGGGCAGGCCGAAGACCTTGCACATGTCCTCGAAGGTGGTCTCGGGGTACTCGTACTTGATCCACATGGCCTTCGCGGCGTCGATCGGGCTACCGCCGCCGATGGCGATGATCCAGTCGGGCTGGAACTCGGTCATCACGGCCGCGCCCTTCATAACCGTCTCGACGGACGGGTCGGACTCGACGCCCTCGATGAGCTTGACCTCGAAGCCGGCCTCCTTGAGGTCCGCCTCGAGCTCCTGCAGGAAGCCGCCGCGACGCATGGAGCCGCCGCCGGTGACGATGACCGCGCGCTCGCCCTTGAGGTTCTTCACCTCATGGCGCGCACCCTCACCGAAGTACAGGTCACGCGGGTTGGTAAAACGTCCCATATTTGCCTCCAAACACAGGCCATGCAGCCTGATATCGCACGGAGCCGCCCATCGACTCCGTTCGGACCAAATCGAGATCGGCGGGCATCGCCGATGACGTTTCGCGCCGATGCATATTTTAGCGCTCCGTTGCGCAAATTGTTAGGATAGTTTCGCGCGCTTCCAAATCCCTGACCTGCTGGTATGAGATATATGATGCCACGAGGAAATCTCGCTGCGCGCGTTTGCTCGCCGCACGCGCAAAAGGCGGCTGTGCTAAGCTAGTGCATTCAACGAAACGCCCAGCGCGGCACCGAGCACGGACGGCTCGAGAGGAGGACGCATGGCATACGACCCCATCCAGGAGGACTGCTTGCGCCTCATCTTCGGCGCGATCCGGCGGGAGCACGTCTACCCCGTCGATAACGCGCCCTTCATCGCCGCGCGCATGGAGGACTACCAGCACGACCCGGCGCGCCTCATCACGACCGACGCCGACCGCGCCTTCCACCTCGTCGCCCTCGCCGCGGAGGCCATCGACTACCGCCTCCCCTTCATTGCCGACGATGTCGAGGCAGACAAGCTCGCCGCGACAGCCGAGGCGCAGCTCCGCGAGGCGTGCCAGCTCGACCCGGCGAACTGGGACGCCCAGCGCATGCTCGCGGCGCTCACCGCCCCCGCGAACGACGACTACGTCTCCTACCTCCTCGACGAGCGCGGCGCCGTGCAGGAGGCGACCGAGCGCGCAGCTCGCGAGGCACGCGACCCCTATGACCAGGAATACGCCCGCGACCTGGGGAAGCGCGGGCTCATCCGCTGGCTCGCCGCCCTCTCGTCGCGCGCGCTCATCGCGGGGCGCTACCGCCTCTCGCTCCAGACGGCCGAGGAGTGCCTCGCGCTCGCCGCGGACGACCCGGCCGACGTGCGCCGCACCGCCATGCTCGCGCTCGCGAAGCTCGAGTGCACGCGCGACGACCTCAAGCGCTTCCGGCAGGGGCACCCGGCCTCCTACCGCTCGAAGAGCCCCGCCCGCCGCCGGCACCACCTCTCCGAGAAGGCGCCCGACGCCTGGGAGCTCATCGCGGAGCTTGCCATCGCCTACCACGAGCTCGACCTCTCCGGCGCGACGCGCGCGCTGCGGTCGCTCCTCGCCGCGTACGACCACGCCGCCGAGGCCCTCTACTACCAGGCGGAGTTCCCCGATGGCCTCTACGCGCGCGTGAACGTGGTGCCCGGCAGCGAGGACGAGCTCATCCTCGCCCTGAGCGAGGCGACGCCGCTGCTGCAGGAGGGCATCGGCGCGCCCGACAACGCCGGGCTCGCGGTGTGGGTCGCCACGCACGACCTCGTGCAGGGGGCGCTCGAGCGCTCCGACCGGCGCGCGGGGGCGCGCCGCGGCGGCGAGATGGGCGGCAACTGATGGAGCCGCGCGCCTACGTCTCGGCCTATCTGGAGCGCGCCTACCTCGCGGCGCACCCGGAGCTCACCGCCGCGGCGCGCGAGCTCGTGCACGAGGACGTCCCCCAGCGGCTGGAGAAATATGCCACGGACGCCCATGCGCAGGCGCTCGTCGCCTACACCGACGCGCACGAGCGGCTCATGCGCGAGCTCGACGCCATCGAGGACATCCCGGAGGACGAGGAATTCGAGCGCAAGCGCGGCCAGCTCTTCGACGAGGCGCGGCTCGCCCTGTTCAAGATCGCCGAGACCGACCGGCTCTGCGTGGACGCGGAGCTCGTGGGCCTTCTGCTCTCGGACATCAGCGTCGACGCCTGCCTGAGCGAGCTCATGAAGCTCGAACAGCGCGTGCACGACCAGCTTGTGAGCAACGTGGCCGGGTTCTCGGACGACGCGCCCCACTTCTTCGACGCGGAGCGGGCGGCGGGCGGCGCGGGCACGGCCCCGCTCACCGCGGCGGCCTGGACGGCAAGCGAGCCCACGATGATCGGCTGGCTCCACACGCTCGAGGCGCTCGCGCAGCTCTGCCTGGCAAGCGCGCGCTATCGGGCGGCCGAGCGCTACGCGCGCCTGGTGCTGCGTGCCGAGGGATACCCGAGCCACGCCGAGGGAACCGTGTTCCTCGCGCTCGCGCGCCTGGAGGACGAGGACGGCTTCTTCGCCTTCGCGCACGAGCTCGAGGCGGAGCGCGGCGAGCAAGCGGCAGCCGCCCTGGACGATTCACCGTGGTTTTTGCTGGGGCGCACGCTCCTGCTCTACAAGCTCGGGCGGCGCAAACCCGCCAGGCGCGCGCTCCGCGATTTCGCCGCGCGCTGCGAGGGCGGCGCGTTCTTCCTGCTCAACCCCACGTACATGGCGCCATACCTGCCCGTGCGCCCGCAACCGCGCAAGCGCTGGGACCTCGCGCACGAGGCGGTCTGGGAGGCGGACGGCATCATCGTCGACACGCCCGACTTCGTGCCCTGGGCGGAATCCGTCGAGGGCGTCTACGACGCGTCCGAGCACTTCGCCAACCGCAACGGGTTCTAGGCGAGCGGCCTTCGCACGCACGCGCGCCCCATTCTGCACCTGATGCATGCGGCGCCCGATAGCACCGGCTGGCATCGGGCGCCCTTCAAACCGTTTGCCTACTCCGCGGCGTAGAACGCCTCCAGGTCGAGCCCCATCTGCTCGAGCGTGGGCTCGTCCACGTAGGCCATGTGGCCGCAGCCGTACAGGTAAAACGAGATGCGCTCCTTGAGCTCGGCCGGCAGGAACAGGCACGAGATGTCGTGCACCACGTTCCAGTACGTGGTCGCCGCGTCGTAGCGCCCGCCCATGATGGCGATGCGCATGGTGGGGTTGCGCTTGAGCGCCACCGCGATGTCGTAGGTCACGTTCGGCGCGGGCACGGCCCAACCGATGCCCGGCTCCTCGTGCTCCCACTTCCAGCTGCGGTTCACCACGCCGTAGTTCTGCGCGAGGTAGATGGGCGCGCCCTCGTAGCCGATCTCGTGCAGAAACGCCCGGAACGCCGCCGTCCACGCGGACTCGACGGCATCGTCCGCCGCGTCCTCGCCCGCGAAGAACTCCGTCGAGTCCTGGAGCGGCAGGGGCGCCGCCGCGGCGAAGCGCGTGTCCAGCCGGCCGATCACGCGGCCCTCGTCCGCCAGGAGGTTCCGGCGGAAGGTGTCGAGGTCGATGCGCAGGTTGCAGCGCTCGATGAGCTCGGCGGGGAGGCCGATGACCTTGGAGATCTTCCGCGCCACCTGCGCCTTCTCGCGCGCCGAGAGCCTATCGCCGCGCAGGAGCGCCGGCGCGTACACGGCCTCGGTGAACGCCATGGCGTCGTCGAACCACGCGGCCTCGTCCACCCGCGCGCCCGCGCGGCCGAAGTAGCGCGCCGTGGCCGCGAACGTGGGCAGCATGCCCAGGAAGTAGAGGTCCTCGCCGGGCAGCGTCTGCACCCAGTCGAAGAGCGCCGAGAGCATGACCACGCCGCGCAGCGGCACGCGCTTCTCGCCCAGCAGGCGCATGAGCACGGCATTGCGGATGGTGCCGTAGGATTCGCCGAAGAGGTAGACCGGCGAGTCCCAGCGGCGGTTCGCGTCGAGCCAGCCGATGATCGCGCGGCAGAAGGCGTCCGCGTCGCCGTCCACGCCCCACACGGTCGCGGGATCCGTACCCTCGGCGAGCGACGAGTAGCCGGTGCCGAGCGCGTCGAGGAACACGAGGTCGCTCTGGCGCAGCAGCGTGGCGGGGTTGTCCTCCACCGTCGCCGGCGCGCCGAGGTGGTTCGTGCCGTCGGTCTTCACGCGGCGCGGCCCGATGCCGCCGAAGTTGATGGGCACCGACGAGCTGCCCGGGCCGCCGTTATAGCAGAACGTCACCGGACGGGGCGCGCTGCCTTCCGGCGCGGCGTCGCCCGTCGCGATATACGAGACCGCAAACATCTTGCCGATAAGCGCCCCGGTGTCGCCGCGCACGTCGATGTGGCCCGCCGTGGCGGTGTAGTCGATGCGCTCGTCGCCCACCTGCCAGGTGCAGGCGCGCGAGGCGGGCGCGGGCACCGCGAGGCGCGCCTCCGCGGGAACCGTGATGGCCACGTCCGGCTTCGCCGGGACGACGGCCTGCTGCTGCGACTGCTGGGTATCCATGGGCGCTCCCGTTCTCGATGCGTTTCAC
Source organism: [Collinsella] massiliensis (assembly GCF_002161605.1). Lineage (NCBI taxonomy): Bacteria > Bacillati > Actinomycetota > Coriobacteriia > Coriobacteriales > Coriobacteriaceae > Enorma > [Collinsella] massiliensis. The sequence continues at coordinate 60,027 of NZ_NFIE01000001.1, forward strand.
CAAACCGCACCAAGCATACACCCGCCGCCCCGCCGCGCCGGCGAGCGGTCGGTGGCCGGAAGCGCCCGGGATACCCGGCCGCGCGCTTTACGCCTCGAGCAGCTCGCGGCCGAGCGCGTCGGCCGCCTTGATGGCCGCGATGAAGCGCTCGGGATCCACGGGCTCGGGCTTCTGCTGCTTCCACTCGTTGCTGTGCTCGGCGTAGCGGCGCAGATCGTCGAGGTCGGCCTCGTTCAGGTTGATCTCGGCGAGCGTCACGGGCAGCCCGAGCTTCTTGTTGAACTCGGCGTAGCGGCGCAGGCTCTCCTCATCGCCCGCGTAGGCGAAGAGCACGAGCACGCCGAACGACACGACCTGGCCATGCAGGAAGTGGCCCTCGCGGACGATGCCCGTCGAGCCGTTGTAGAACGCGTGCGCGATGCAGGAGTTGTAGTAGAAGTCCGGCTGGTTGGTGAGGTTCGAGACGTAGCCGGTGTTGATCACGATGTCGAGCGCGATGCGCTCCACGGCCTCGCTCGAGCGGTTGGCGCGCACGTCGTCCAGACCCTGCTCGCCCCAGCGGAACAGCGGCTCGGAGCAGGTGCGCGCGAGCGAGAGGCCCAACTCGGCCGTCACGTCGAGCTCGTCCTTGGAGGTCGCGTACTCCACCTCGGGCTGCTTGGAGAGCGCGTCGCCGATGCCCGCCCAGAAGTACTCGTCCGGCGCCTCGGCGATGATGCGCGGGTTGATGAAGATGTGCACGGGGCACGGCGGGTAGGCGTAGTGGCTCATGCTGCCGTCGTTGTTGTACACCACGGCGATGGCCGTCGCGGCCGAGCAGTTCGAGCAGATGGTGGGGACGGAGAACACGATCTTGCCGAGCTCGCTCGACGCCGTCTTCACCGTGTCGATGGCCTTGCCGCCGCCGATGGCGAACACCACGTCGGCCGCGCGGAACGCGGGCGCGGCGACGAGCCGGTCGATGTTGTCCTGCGTGCACTCGATGCCGTAGACGATGGCGTCGGTCACCTCGATGCCGGTGCCCTCCACCGCGGCCTTGATGCCGGGCGCCGCGGCCGCGAGCGCGCGCTTGCCGCCCACCAGGACGATCTTCTTCGCCCCGAACTTCTCCAACGTCGCGGGGATCGCGTCGAACGCGTCCTCGCCCACCGTGTAATCGCTCATGTCTACGGTACGCATAGCAACCTCGTTTCCTTAGCGAACGTAACAATGGTGCTGTGCGAGATTGTACGCCCCGCGCGGCGGGCGCGCATATACAATAGCTCTAGGAATATTACGTAGGGGGAGGTATCTAATCGATATGCCTGAACGGTTTGACATGAAGGCGGGACGCGCGCTCGCGCTGCTCGTCGCCGTGCTGGCGGCGCTCGCCATCGCGTGGCCGACCGCAGCGTGGGCGGACGTGGTGGCCGACGGCACCGGCAAGACGGGAAATTGGAGCTGATCGCTTGACGCGGATGGAACGCTCACGATACGCGGCGACGATATCCAGAACACGCCCACGGATGACAACGGATGGAACAGGAGCTCAGTCAAGCGGGTCGTTTTTCGAAAGGCTCCATAGCTGGGGCGGGTCTCTGGAACCTATTCGACGGCTGCACTGAGCTGACGGACGTCGACTGGAACGGCCTCGACACCTCGCAGGTCGAGAGCATGGGCAGCCTGTTCTACGGATGCACGTCGCTCCGCTCTGTTGACCTCTCTGAACTCAATACTTCGAACGTCACGAACATGGGTGGCATGTTCTGGGGTTGCGGCAATCTCCAATCCGTGACTTTTGGCGAGGGTTTCAATACCTCCAACGTGAAGGAAATGTCCGCCATGTTCTCGGGGTGCAGCAAGCTCACGTCGCTCGATCTCTCGAGCTTCAACACGCATAACGTGGACACGATGAACAACATCTTCACCGGATGCGACAACCTCGCCTCCGTCACACTCGGAGCGGACTTCGCGTGGAAGGCGGGCGATAACGCGACCCTCCCCCAGCCGAAGGGTACCCTCACCTGGGTGCGCGTGAATGCCTCCGGTCTGCCCGACGCGGGCGATAAGGGCTACCCGCCGAACGAAATTGCCGCGTTCTACCCCGACATTGTTGAGCCCGGCACCTACGTTTGGAACACCTTCGTGACCGTTGCCTATAACGCCAACGGCGGGAGCGGCCAGATGACGCCCAAGGTTCTTAGAAAGGGCGAGGGCGTAACCCTCGCCTCCTCGGCCTTCGAGCGCCCCGGTTACGAGTTCGTGGGCTGGAACACCAGGGCCGACGGCACGGGCACGTCGTTCACGGACGGAGCCACGCTGTCCGCAAGCGACCTTGAGAGCGGCATCGGAGGAACGTTCATGCTCTACGCCCAGTGGAAGGCGCTGCCCGTCGACCCCGAGGAGCCCACCGACCCCACGGATCCGAGCGAGCCCACCGACCCGAGCGAGCCCGCCAAGCCCACAACCGACCCCTCGGATACCGACCCGTCAAAGACCGAGCCCTCCACCGCGCCCACCGGGACGATCCCCCAGACGGGCGACGCCGTGAGCCCGATGCTCCCCATCGCGCTCTGCGCAGCGGGCGCCATCATCATCGCAGCCGGCGCCAGTCTGCAGCGGCGCGCGAACAGCTAACGCTCCGCACCGCGAACCGCGACGAGAACCGCACGCGACGAGCCGTTGGGTTGCACCCGGCGGCTCGTTTTCTTGTGCGCGGCATTCGCGGAGAGCGCGGCAGTGCATTTCCCACGCCATTTCCCGTGCCACGCCCGCTACCTGCGCTTCGCAACCGCGAGGCGCCTGCGCGTCGCCCAAAAAGCAGCCCCGGGTTGGTGGCGGGCGACCGTCTGGTACCGTAGTGTACGGGGTGCCGGCAGACAGCGCGCCCGCCCAGGCAGCGGCGCGCCCGCACGCACCGACCCGATCGAAAGGCCCAGCCATGAGCTTCCGCGACAACCTCCAGCACCTCCGCGCCACGCGCAACATGACCCAAGAGCAGCTCGCCATGCTGCTCGGCGTCTCCCGCCAGTCCGTCACCAAATGGGAGGCCGAAAAGAGCTATCCCGAGATGGACAAGCTCCTCAAACTGTGCCAGATCTTCGACTGCTCGCTCGACGACCTCGTCCAGGGAGACCTCACCGAGCGCGCACCCGGACCGGATGCGACCCCGATCCCCGCAGGTCCCCCGCAGGACATCTGCGGCTACGACGACCACCAGCGCATGCTGGCGTGGCGCGTCCCCACGGGCATCGCGGCGATCATCGCCTTCATCGGCCTCAGCTTCCTCGTCGAGGGGCGCTTCGCCCTCACCCCGGGCGGCGACACCGACCTGCCCATGATCGCGCTCATCCTCGTGGGCATCCTCATCGGGCTCGCCTTCCTCATCCCCGCCGGCATGGAGCACACCGCCTTCCAAAAGGCGCACCCGTACGTCGAGGACTTCTACACCGAGGACGACCGCCTGCGCGCCCGGAAGGGCATGGCGCGCGGCGCTACGGTGGGTCTCGGCCTCATCTTCATCGGCTCGTTCTGCATCATGTCCCTCGGCGAGCACCGCGACACCGAACAGCTCGGCCTCTGCCTGCTGCTGCTCTTCGTGGCCGCGGGCGTGTGGATCATCGTGCACTACGGGATGCTCCTCGGCCGCACGAACGTCGCGGAGTACAACAAGAACGTGACGGACGAGCTCGAAATCGAGGACATCGTGAATACCCAGCTCGACGAGGCGCGCCGCGAGCAGATCCTGGCGTCGAAGCGCCGCAACAAGAAGCTCGGGGCGGTGTGCGCGGCCATCATGATCACGGCGACGATTGTCGGGCTGTGCCTGCTCTTCGGCCCCGCCCTCACCGCGCCCGACCCCGACGCGTTCGAGCCGGAGGGCACGACCGCCATGTGGTTCTGGCTCGCGTGGCCCGTGGGCGGCCTCATCTGCGGCATCGTCGCCGTGCTGTGGGACGCGTTCAGCAAGCAGGACTAGGCGGCGCGCCCGCAAAACCCAAACGGCGCGAAATGAACGGTTTATAGAGCACCTGCGAAGTAGCCGGCACCTAAGCCGCAACAAACCCACAGGTCAGGAAGGTGCGGTTGCAAGCGCTACTCGACGGGTGTCCGATAAACCGTTACGGACGCGCAATTTGGGATTCAAGGCTCCCCCGAAGCCCTCCGAATGGCGTACGCGGCACCCGCCGCACCGCCCAAAACGGTATACCATCGTGCAAAATGCGACGAACCCGCGAGGCTCAAGGCCGCGCGGGTTCGCTTTTCATTCGAATGGTGCCCCCAGCGGGATTCGAACCCGCGATATCCACCTTGAAAGGGTGGCGTCCTAGGCCGCTAGACGATGGGGACAGCAAGGCAGAGTATAGCAGAGAAATCCAGCCTGGAAAGGCAGCCCAGAAAAGAGCCGTAACTCGGGGGCCGCCGAATCGCGCGGGGAACGCCGCATGCCCTCCCCCACCCGGACGCTATCGACGCGCGCGTCGTAGTATCCTCTAGGCACGGTGCGCGCACGAGCGCGCCGCTACCATCGGGAGGAAACCATGACCACCACGACCGCTGCCGCGCGCGCCATTCGGGGAACGTTCTTCCATACGCCGGAATACGGCTCGTTCGAGATGCTTGAGCAGGCGCTCATCGAGCTCGACGGGCACGGAGCCATCGAGCGCATCACGCTGCCCGCCGACCCCGCCTACCCCGAACGCCTCCGCGCCGCACGCGAGGCAAACGAGCGCGAGCCCGGATACCTGTTCGAGCTCGGCGAGCACGAGGTCGTGCTTCCCGGCTTCGTGGACCTGCACGTCCACGCGCCGCAGTGGCCGCAGGCGGGCATCGCCCTCGACGAGCCGCTCGAGGTGTGGCTCAACGAGCGCACCTTCCCCCTGGAGGCGCGCTTCGGCATCCCGGAGGGCGGCGACCCGACCGGCGGCGACTTCGCGCTGCCCATCTACCTCGACCTCGTGGGCACGCTCCTCTCGCGCGGCACCACGACGTGCGTGTACTTCGGCAGCGCGGACCGGCACAGCTCCGAGGTGCTCGCGCGGGCGTGTGCGCAGCTCAACCAGCGCGCCGTCGTGGGCAAGGTCGTCATGGACGACCCGGCGGCGAACCCCGCCTTCTACCGCGATGCCTCGCCCGAGCAGGCGCTCGCCGACACCGAGGACTTCATCGCCGCGGTCGAGCAGCACGCCGCCCGCTCGGCAGCGGACGACCCCCGCTTCCCTGGCCTCTTCCCCGCGGTCACGCCGCGCTTCATCCCCAGCTGCACCGAGACAGCGCTCCGCGGCCTGGGCGAAATCGCGCAGGCGCACGACGCCTACGTGCAGTCGCACTGCGACGAGAGTCAGTGGCAGAGCGGCGTCGCCCGCGAGCGGTTCGGCAAGAGCGACGCCGAGGCCCTCGCCGACTTCGGCCTCCTCAAGCGCAAGGCCATCATGGCGCACGGCACGTTCCTGCTCGACGGCGAAGCGGAGATCTTCCGCGCCACCGGAGCCGCGCTCGCGCACTGCCCCATCTCGAACGCGTACTTCGGCAACGCCGTCTGCCCCGTGCGGCGCATCCACGACCAGGGCGTGACCATCGGACTCGGCACCGACATCTCGGGCGGGTTCTCGCCAAGCCTCTACGACGACATCCGCATGGCGGTCATGGCGTCGCGCATCCTGGAGGACGGCGTGGACGCCCGCGTGCCGAGCGAGCAGCGCGGCGCGGGCGAGCCCTCCCGCATCTCCGCTGTCGAGGCACTCTACCTGGCCACGAAGGGCGGCGGCGAGGCGCTCGACCTGCCCATCGGCTCCTTCGAGGCGGGGCGCGCCCTCGACATGCAGGTCATCGACCTCAAGCGACCGTTCGCCGACCTCACCGGCAACGGCGTGTTCACGAGCCCCGCCGACCAGCTCGAGCGCATCCTCTACCTCACCACGCCGGAGAACATCCGCGCGGTCTGGGTGCAGGGGCGGCAGGTGTTCGCGCGCGGGTGAGCCCAACGCGCAGGCAGCAAGTGATAAAAAGGTGTCAGTCACCAAATTATCACGGGCGATACCAGGGCGTCAGCCGCCCACGTAATGCCCGTGATAATTTGGTGACTGACACCTTTTTATCACACCTTATTATCCGCGCACCACGCACAAAAACGGGCGGCGACGAACCTCAAGCCCGCCGCCGCCCGCACAGCGCTTCCCGCGAAGACGCCCTACCCCAGATCCTCGCCGTTCGTCGCGATGACCTGCTTGTACCAGGCGTAGCTGTCCTTGAGCGAGCGCTCGCCCGTACCGCAGCCGTAGTCGTCCAGGTCGACGTAGATGAAGCCATAGCGCTTGCTCATCTCCGACGACGAGCAGCTCACGATGTCGATCGGCCCCCACGCGTAGTACCCGCGGATGTCCACGCCGTCCTTGATGGCCTCGCGCATCTGCTCGATGTGCGCGCGCAGGTACGCGATGCGGTAATCGTCGTGGATGGAGCCGTCCTCCTCCACGGTGTCGTACGCGCCCAGGCCGTTCTCCAAGATGAACACCGGCTTCTGGTAGCGGTCGTAGTACTCGTTGAGCATGAAGCGGAAGCCCTGCGGGTCCACCGCCCAGCCCCACGGGCTCGCCTCGAGGTTGGGGTTGCGCTGCCCGCGGTTATCCTTCGCGAAGCCCTCGGCCGTCACCATGTCGGTGTAGTAGTACGACATGGCGAAGAAGTCGCCGAGCGTCGCCGGATCCGCCCACACGGCCAGGTCCTCGTCCGAGACCTCCACGTGGATGCCGCGCTCCTCGAAGAAGTGCGTCGCGTAGCCCGGGTAGGTGCCGCGCAAAAGGATGTCCGTGCAGAAGCACTCCATCTGGTTGTGGCGCATCGTGGCGAGCACGTCGGCAGGCTTGCTCGACGCCGGGTAGGCGAGGCTGCCGCCCACCATGACGCCGATCTGGAGGCCGGGGTGGTGCTCGTGCGCGTACTTCGTGGCCTTCGCCATGGCGAGCAGCTCATGGTGCACGGCCTGGTACTTCGCCGAGAGCAGGTCGTCCACCTTATCGGCCGCAACGCCCAGGTGGTTGAAGCTCTCGAGCGCCACGAAGTTCACCTGGTTCGCAACGACCCAGTACTTCACCTTGCTCGCGTAGCGATCGAACACCACCTGGCAGTAGCGCACGAAGAAGTCGATGACCTCGCGCGAGTACCAGCCGGTGTAGTTGAGCGTGAGCGCGATGGGCATCTCGTAGTGCGAGATGGTGACGAGCGGCTCCATGCCGTTGGCGCGGATCTCGTCGAAGAGGCGATCGTAGAAAGCGAGGCCTGCCTCGTTGGGCTCGGCGTCGTCGCCGTTGGGGAAGATGCGCGCCCAGTCGATGGAGGTGCGGAACGTCTTGAGCCCCATGCCCGCGAGGAGCTTCAGATCCTCCGGATAGGTGTGGTAGAAGTCGATGCCCCAGCGCTTGGGGAAGATGCGCTCCGGGCCGGCGGCGAGGGCGCCGCGCACGTACTCCGCGGTGATCTCGCCGTTCTCCTTCTTGTCCACCGCGATGTCGTCGACGAACTCGTTGATGTCGGCGACGCTCGCGCCCTTGCCGTCCACGTCCCACGCGCCCTCGCACTGGTTCGCTGCCACGGCGCCGCCCCACAGGAAGTCCTGGGGGAAGCCAGACGGTACCTTGAGCATGTTCATTCCTTCCAAATGGGCGATGCCCCGCGGGCGGCCGGAGGTCGTCGCACGGGGCATCGCGGGTTGCCTTGCGCTATGCGGGACGCAGCGGGCGCCCCGGAGCGGCTTTCCGCGCGCTGCGGGAGCGCCCGACGGCACGTCCCTTATGCCTCGGCGGCCTCGAGGCGCTCGGCCTTCTTGGCGGCCTTGGCCTCCTTCTTCGCCTCGGCCTCGGCCTCATCGGCCAGGCACTGCTTCTCGTACGTCTTGAAGAACGGGTACCAGATGAGGCCGGACACCACGAACGACGCGATCACGAACAGCACGGCGGCGATGGACTGCGTGGAGATCCAGGTGCCGATGGGGTACGGGCAGTACCACAGGTCGAACTGGATGTTGTTGAACGGCGCGATCTGGAGCACCTTCACGCCCAGATAGGTGAAGAGCGGGATGATGATGCCCTGGAGCCACATGGCGATCATCATGACCGGGCGCCAGGCGATGACGCCGAACACGACGGGCTCGTTGATGTTGAAGATCGCGGGCGCGATGCAGGCGCGGCCGAGAGCCTTGAGCTCCTTGGCCTTCGAGAAGAGCATCATGATGACGAGCGGCATGGTCGAGCCGATGCCACCCCACCACATGTAGGTCACGAACATGAGCGTGTAGTTGAAGATGCCCAGGTTCTCCGGGGTGGCGGTGCCGGCAGCGATGAGCTCGAGGTTGAGCGCGATGGTGGCCATCTGCACGGGGGTCTGGATGGGCGAGAGCACCCAGCCGGAGATGCCCATGGAGTAGATGAAGCAGGTGATGAACCAGAACAGGCTCATGCCCCACGGGGTGTTGAGCACGGTCTGGAGCGGCATGAAGATGCTCACGACGACGGCGTAGAGGTTGACGCCCAGCACCTGCACGACGAAGAACATGGCGAAGATGACGATCGTGACGGGCAGGAGCGCGTCGAACCACTGGCGCACGAAGTCCGGGATGGCGCTGTCCTCCTTGAAGAACGTGAACTTGCCGAAGAGGTTGAACACGATGCAGACGAAGATGCCCGTGAGCATGGCGCAGAACATGCCGCCCGCGCCGAGCGCCGAGGAGCCGAAGCCCACGGTGCCGTCGATCATGACCTGCGGGGTGATGGAGATGAGGAAGCAGGACACGCCGCAGCCCGCGGCCACGAGGCGCGTCTTGCGCAGGCGCTTGTGCTCACAGAAGTTGAGCGGCAGGAAGAAGGAGACGAAGAGCGAGAGGAGGCCCATCGTCCAACCGAACGGCGTCCAGAACGAGAACGGCAGCGGCACGAACGTCTCCACGATGGTGCCGACGCAGAAGATCGAGCCGACGAAGATGAACGGCAGGATCTGGAGCATGGTGTCCTTGATGGAGGTCACCCAGACGTTGCGGCTGATCGCGTTCATCTTAGGCGCGAAGCTGTTTTCAAGCCAATTCATGAAGCCCATGAATCAATTCCTTTCGTTTGCGGCGAGCACCCGGCATGCGGCGCGCCGCGCATACGGCAGTGCGGGGAAGCGGGCGCGCTGTTACGCCTCGCCGACCTCTTCGAGCATGTGATCGAGCGCGGCCTCGCCATCGAGCGTGGCGTAGTAGTCCTTGCGCATGAGGATCACCTTGAGGTCGGGGTTCGCCTCGGCGAGCTCGTCCACCTCGTCCATGATGTAGGCGAGGTGCGGACCGGCCATGAGCACGTCGATCTCGTCGATGTAGCTCTCGATCTCGGACTCGCTGCGCGCCACGACGCTCACGTCCATGCCACGCGCACTCGCCGCCTTGCGGATGTTGGCGGCCATGAAGCCCGAGCTCGCGCCCGAACCGCACACGAGCAGCACCCGTAGTTTCTTCATGTACATATCCCCCTTCACGAGCTGCGGCGCCCCCTTACAGCTTTCGGGACGCCAAAAACGGAACAACTATATCGTATCTCGTACGAAAAATCGCTCTCAGCTGCCGTTTTGCTTGGAACGGGGCGAGGAGGCTGGGTGATAAAAAGGTGTCAGTCACCTTTTTATCACCCGGACGCAAAAAGAGAGCCCCCGGGCGGGAGCTCTCTTCGAAACCAGCTTGGACGGGACGGACGACCCCTGCGCTCGCGGGATGATAAAAAGGTGACTGACACCTTTTTATCACGCGCCCTGCGGACACCCTACACGTAGAACAGGATGTCGTCGTAGGTGGGAACCGGCCAGTAGTCGGCCGCGACGATCTCCTCCATCGCGTCCACGGAGGCGCGCAGGCGCTCCATGGCGGGCGCGACCTCGTGCGCGTAGCACGTCGCCTGCTCCTGCGAGTCCACGGTGGCCTCGGCCTTGGCGTGCACCGCGTCGAGCGCCTTGATGGCCTCGTTGATCTCGGTGATGCCCGCGCACAGCTTGTTGAGCGTGTTCTGCTCGCAGGTCATCGCGGCCTCGGCGCCGGCGGCGCGGATGGCCTCCAGACCCTTGGCGACCTTCGTGGCGTAGGCAGTGATCACCGGGCGGTACGTGCGGCGCGCCTCGCGGATCATCGTCGTGGCCTCGATGTTCATGAGCTTGTTGTACTTCTCGAGCTTCACCTCGTAGCGGCTGAACGCCTCCGTCTCGGAGAGCACGCCCATGCCCTGCCAGAGCGCCAGGCTCTCGGGCGTGACCATCTGCGGCAGCGCGTCGGCGGTGGTGCGGAGGTTCAGGAGGCCACGCTTCTCGGCCTCCTCCTCCCAGGCGGCGGAGTAGCCGTCGCCGCTGAAGAGGATGCGGCGGTGCTCGTTGAGCGTCTTCTTGCAGTAGTCGAGCGCCGCGGCAGCGAACTCATCCTCGGGCGTGCCCTCGAGCGCGTCCGCGAACTCCTTGAGCGCCTCGGCCACGGCGGTGTCGAGCACGAGGTTCGCATCGCTCGCGTTCTGCTCGGAGCCCACGGCGCGGAACTCGAACTTGTTGCCCGTGAAGGCGAAGGGCGAGGTGCGGTTGCGGTCGGTGTTGTCCTGCTCGAGGTTGGGCAGCACGTCGGCGCCCAGGTCGAGCACGCCGTGCGTGGCGTGCACGCTGGCCTTGCCGTCCATGATCTTCTGCACGACCTCGGTGAGCTGGTCGCCCAGGAAGATGGAGATGATGGCCGGCGGCGCCTCGTTCGCGCCCAGGCGATGGTCGTTGCCGCAGCTCGCGACCGACATGCGCAGGAGCCCCTGGTACTTGTCCACGGCGGCGATGACGGCGGTGAGGAAGATCACGAACTGCAGGTTCTCGAGCGGGGTGTCGCCCGGGTCGAGCAGGTTCTCGTCGTCGGCGGAAATCGACCAGTTGTTGTGCTTGCCGCTGCCGTTGATGCCCTCGAACGGCTTCTCGTGCAGCAGGCACGTGAGGTCGAAGTCCGTGGCCACGAGCTTCATCTTCTCCATGACGAGCATGTTGTTGTCGATGCCCTCGTTGAGCTCGGTGTACACGGGCGCGAGCTCGTGCTGGCAGGGCGCGACCTCGTTGTGCTTGGTCTTCGCGGGGATGCCGAGCGCCCAGAGCTCGTCGTCGAGCGCCTTCATGTACTTGGACACGCTCGGGCGGATGGCGCCGAAGTAGTGCTCCTCGAGCTCCTGGCCCTTGCAGGGCGGGGCGCCGAAGAGCGTGCGCCCGCAGATCACGAGGTCGCGGCGCTTGCGGTAGGCGTCCTTCTTGATGAGGAAGTACTCCTGCTCGAGGCCGATGCTCGGAACGACGCGCTTGGGGTGCTTGCCGAAGAGGGCGAGCACGCGCTTGGCCTGCGTGTCGAGCACCTTCATGGAGCGCAAGAGCGGGGTCTTCTTGTCGAGCGCCTCGCCGTTGTAGCCGCAGAAGGCCGTGGGGATGCAGAGCACCTCGTCCTTGATGAAGGCCGGGCTCGTGGGGTCCCAGGCGGTGTAGCCGCGGGCCTCGAAGGTGGCGCGCAGGCCGCCGTTGGGGAAGCTCGAGGCGTCGGGCTCGCCCTGGATGAGGGCCTTGCCGGTGAACTTCGTGAGCGCCGTGCCGTCGCCCACGGGCTCCAGGAAGCTGTCGTGCTTCTCGCTCGTGATGCCGGAGAGCGGCTGGAACCAGTGCGCGTAGTGCGTGGCGCCGTGCTCGAGCGCCCAGGTCTTCATGGCGTGCGCGACGGCGTTCGCGACGTCCAGGTTGAGCGGCTCGCCCTCGTCGATCGTCGCGATGAGGGTCTTGTACACGTCTTTGGGAAGATAGTCCTTCATGACGCTTTCGGAGAACACCATGGTTCCGAAGCGGTCGGTGAGCGAGGCCATTCTTGAGCTCCCTTCGCATGGGGCGCGGCGCGCCGGGCTGGTATGGGTTCGCGAACACCAAGCAGCTTAGCCGCGGCGTATTGCGAGGCCGTTACGCACGGGTTACTGCTGGAAAACATCTTCGAGGGTACCGCACCTCGGCCGCGGACGGGCACGCGAGCGCTCCCCTTTGCGAAAAAACTGCACGGCGCGCCGCAAATTCGCTGGTAGGGCGCGCGGGAAGCGCGGGGGCGGCCGGTGCCGCGGCGAAGCGCGACGAGGCGGCGACCGAGATGTAATGCAACCGAAACACGTTGGCAAACCGCGGGAAAAGGAGAACGCCTACGATGTCGGCGCCTTCCGCTCACCCGGCGGCGGGCGCGGCATGCGTCGCCGCGATGACGGGAACGGACGGCGCGGCGCCTCGGCGCGAACGGCGCGGCGCCCCGGAACCCGCCCCGATATAGGTAAGAAACGCGCGTGATAGGAGCCCGTACATGCAGCATCCTGAACATGACGCACACCAGCCCCGCCCCCGCACGGGGCGCACCCTCTATAGACCGGAGTTCGAGCACGACGCCTGCGGCATCGGCGCGCTCGCCAACATCGACGGCACGCGCAGCCACCAGATCCTCGACGACGCGCTCTCGGTGCTCGTAAACCTCGAGCACCGCGGCGGAACGGGGCTCGAGCGCACCACGGGCGACGGCGCGGGCATCCTCTTCCAGGTGCCGCACCATTTCTTCCGCAAGGAGGCGCAGCGCTGCGGGCACATCCTGCCGGATGAGGGCGACTACGCCGTGGCGATGCTCTTCTTCCCGCAGGACGCCGTGGGCGTGCGCGACGCGCGGCGCGTCTTCGAGGAGGGCTGCGCCGAGGAGGGCATCCCCGTGCTCTTCTGGCGCGAGGTGCCTGTGGACCCGCACGACCTGGGCTCGACGGCGCGCGCCTGCATGCCCACGATCCTGCAGGCCTTCCTGCACCGCCCGGACGACGTCCCCGCCGGCGACGCCTTCGAGCGCCGGCTCTACCTCTGCCGCCGCACCATCGAGAAGCGCGCCGCCCGCGCGCCCGAGCTCTCGGGCAAGATCTTCTACGTGTGCAGCATGAGCGCGCGGACGATCGTCTACAAGGGCATGCTCGTGGCCACGCAGATGCGCCGCTTCTACGCGGACCTCAACGACGCGGCGGTCAAGACCGCCGTGGCGCTCGTGCACTCGCGCTACTCCACCAATACCACGCCCAGCTGGGAGCGGGCGCACCCCAACCGCCTCATCATCCACAACGGCGAAATCAACACCCTGAAGGGCAACGTCAACTGGATCCGCGCGCGCGAGCCCAACCTCTACTCGCCCGTGCTCCAGGGCGACCTTGAGCGGGCGCTGCCCGTCATCGACCGCGAGGGCTCGGACTCCGCCATCCTCGACAACGTCCTGGAGTTCCTCGTCATGAACGGCCGGCCGCTCACGCGCGCCGTCTCGATGCTCATCCCCGAGCCCTGGGACAAGAACGACGCGCTTGCGCCCGAGCGGCGCGCCTACGACGCCTACCAGTCCATGCTCATGGAGCCCTGGGACGGCCCTGCGGCGATCGCCTTCACCGACGGCCGCACGCTCGGCGCCGCGCTCGACCGCAACGGCCTGCGCCCGGCGCGCTACTACGTGACGCGCGACGACCGCTTCCTGCTCTCGAGCGAGGTGGGCACCATCGACATCGACCCCGCGAACGTGCTCACGGCGGGCTGCCTGGGCCCGGGCGAGATGATCGAGGTCGACCTCGAGCACGGCCGCATCCGCTCGAACGAGGAGCTGCGCCGGGAGTTCGCCAAGCTCAAGCCCTTCCGCGAGTGGATCGAGAGCGAGACCATCCGCCTCGCCGACCTCCTGGACGACGAGCGCTCGCGCGGCGCGGCCGACCCGGGCGCCCAGGCGCTCCCCGCGCCCGAGGAGCTCACGCGGCAGGCCGAGGCGCTCGGCTTCCACTGGGACGACGTGCAGGAGGTCATCGCCCCCATGGCGTCCACCGGCTCCGTGCCGCTCGCCTCGATGGGCATCGACGCGCCGCTCGCGTGCCTCTCGCGCAAGCCCCGCTCGTTCTTCGACTACTTCTTCCAGCTCTTCGCCCAGGTCACGAACCCGCCCATCGACGCTTTGCGCGAGCGCATGGTCACCTCGACGGTGCTCTACCTGGGCAACCACGGCAACCTCCTCGAGGACTCGCGGAGCGCCTGCCGGCTCATCCGGCTCGACGCCCCGGTGCTCACCGCCGCGGAGCTCGCCGCCATCGAGCATATCGACCGCACCGGCTTCGCCACGCGGCGCTTCCGCGCGGTCTATCGGCGCGACGCCGGCGCAGGCGCGCTCGAGCGGGCGCTCGAGGCCCTCTCCCAAGAGGTCGCCGCGGCCGTGCGCGGGGGCGTGAACATCGTCGTGCTCTCCAACCGCGCCGAGGCGGGCGAGGTGCCCATCCCGTCGCTCCTGGCCACGAGCGCGGTGCACCACCACCTCATCGCCCGCGGCCTGCGCACCTTCGCCGACCTCGTGGTCGAGAGCGGCGACGCCGTGTCCGCGCACGACGTGGCGGCGCTCGTGGGCTACTCGGCGAGCGGCGTCGTCCCCTTCATGGCGCACGAGCAGATCCGCGCGCTCGCCGAGCGCGGGGCGCTGCGCGACCGCGCCGGGCGCGCGCTCACGGCCGCGGAGGGCATCGCCAACTACGACCGCGCGCTCGTGGCGGGCATGGTGTCGATCATGTCGAAGATGGGCATCTCCACCGCGCAGGGCTACCACTCCGCACAGATCTTCGAGGCGGTCGGCCTCTCCGATGAGGTCATCGACCGCTACTTCCGCGGCACGGTCTCGCGCGTGGGCGGCCTCGACACCGAGGGCATCGAGCGCGAGCTGGACGAGCGCTACGACGACGCCCTCCGCGCCGCCGCCGGGCGCGCGCCCGCCGAGCTCCCCTCGCTCGGCCTCACGAAGTGGCGCCCCCAGGGCGGCGAGGAGCACCTCATCGACCCCACGACCATCTACCTCTTGCAGCAGGCCGTGCGCACGGACGACTACGAGCTCTTCGAGCGCTACAGCGCCCACCTGCGGCAGCCGGGGCGCGCCGTGCGCCTGCGCGACCTGCTCGACTTCGACGCCGCCGGGCGCGCGCCCGTGCCGCTCGAGGAGGTCGAGCCGGCGGCGAGCATCGTCATGCACTTCAACACCGGCGCCATGAGCTTCGGCTCCATCAGCGCCGAGGCGCACGAGTGCATGGCCATCGCCATGAACCGCCTCCATGGCCGCTCGAACTCCGGCGAGGGCGGCGAGGATCCGCGGCGCGAGACGCCGCTCCCGAACGGCGACTCGGCGAACTCCGCCATCAAGCAGGTGGCGAGCGGGCGCTTCGGCGTGACGAGCCGTTACCTCGCCTCGGCGACCGAGATCCAGATCAAGATGGCGCAGGGCGCCAAGCCCGGCGAGGGCGGGCACCTGCCCGGCAAGAAGGTCTACCCGTGGGTCGCCGAGGTGCGGCGCTCCACGCCGGGCATCGGCCTCATCTCACCGCCGCCCCACCACGACATCTACTCCATCGAGGACTTGGCCGAGCTCATCTACGACCTCAAGTGCGCCAACCCCGGCGCGCGCGTGAGCGTGAAGCTCGTCTCCGAGGCGGGCGTGGGCACCATCGCCACCGGCGTGGCGAAGGGCGGCGCCGACAAGATCCTCATCTCCGGCCACAACGGCGGCTCGGGCGCGGCGCCGCGCGACTCCATCTGGCACGCGGGCCTGCCGCTCGAGCTCGGCCTGGCCGAGACCCAGCAGACCCTCCTGCAGAACGGCCTGCGCTCGCGCATCGTGCTCGAGGCGGACGGCAAGCTCATGGACGGCACCGACGTCGCCGTGGCGTGCCTGCTGGGCGCCGAGGAGTTCGGCTTCGCCACCATGCCGCTCATCGCGATGGGCTGCCTCATGCAGCGCGATTGCCACCAGGACACCTGCCCGGCGGGCATCGCCACGCAGAACTGCCGGCTCCGGAGCCACTTCGCCGGCAAGCCGGAGCACGTGGAGCGCTTCATGCTCTTCGTGGCCGAGCAGCTGCGGCAGGTCATGGCGCGCCTCGGCTTCCGCACCATCGAGGAGATGGCCGGCCACCCGGAGTGCCTGCGCCAGGTGGGCGCGCCCGGGAACCGGAAAGCCGAGAGCCTCGACCTCTCCGCCGTGCTCGAGCCGGGCGCCTGCGAGTTCGGGGCGCACATCCCCGGGGCGAGCGAGCGCCACTTCCTGCCCGAGATGGCGCCGGACCTGGGGCTTGGGCGCGTGCTCGACGCCACGCTCCTCATCCCCCGCACCGAGGAGGCGCGCCGCACGCTCACGCCCTGCCACCTCGAGGTCGACATCGACAACGTGGACCGCTGCGTGGGCACGATGCTCGGCCACGCCGTGACCGCCGCGCACCCCAACGGCCTGCCCGAGGGGTCGATCAGCATCGACTGCGCGGGCTCGGCGGGGCAGAGCTTCGGCGCCTTCCTGCCGCGCGGCATCTCGCTCGCCGTCGCCGGCGACGCGAACGACTACTTCGGCAAGGGGCTTTCCGGCGGCACGCTCTCCGTGCGCCCGCCGGAGGGCGCGAACTTCAAGTTCGACGAGAACATCATCGTGGGCAACGTCGCGTTCTTCGGCGCGACGAGCGGGCGCGGCTATGTGAACGGCCTCGCCGGCCAGCGCTTCTGCGTGCGCAACTCGGGCGCCACCGTGGTCGTCGAGGGCGTGGGCAGCTGCGGCTGCGAGTACATGACGGGCGGCACGGTCGTCGTCCTGGGCGAGGTGGGCGCGAACTTCGCCGCCGGCATGACGGGCGGCATCGCCTACGTCTACGACGAGCTCGGCACGCTCGCGCGCCGCGTGAACCCCGACACCGTCGAGCTCAAGCGCCCGAGCGCAGCGGAGCTCGCGCGCATCCGGGAGCTCATCGAGGAGCACGTGCGCGCCACGCAGAGCCCGCGCGGCATCCGCATGCTCTACCAGTTCGATAGCTGCGCGCGCGATTTCGTGAAGGTCGTTCCCGAGGCGTACGAGCGCGCGACCGAGGTGATCGAGGCCGCCGAGCGCGCCGGCCTCACGCATGAGCAGGCACTCGAGCGCGCCTACGAGGCCGCGCAGGATCCAGGTGATAAAAAGGTGACTGACACCAATGCATCACCTCGGGAAGGGGGTCGATAGCGATGGGAAAGCCGGGAGCGTTCCTGGCGCACGGGCGCGTCACGCACCGCCTGCGCGACATCGATGAGCGCGCGCGGGATTTCAACCCGCTCTACGTTGAGGTCGACGAGGAGGAGCAGCGCATCCAGGCGAGCCGCTGCATGATGTGCGGCGTGGCCTTCTGCCAGGCCGGCATCTCCTTCGGCGACGCGCGGCCGAGCGGCTGCCCGCTCCACAACCTCATCCCCGAGTGGAACGACCTCGTCTGGCAGGGGCGCTGGGACGAGGCGGCGGCGCGGCTCGCGCTCACGAACCCGCTGCCCGAGTTCACGAGCCGCGTGTGCCCGGCGCTCTGCGAGGCGGCATGCAACCTGGGGTCGGTGGAGGGCGAACCCACCGCGATCCACGACACGGAGCGGGCCATCTCCGACTTCGAATGGGATCACGGCGGCCCCACGCGCTTCCCCGCGCCTACGGACGGCGCGCCCCGCGTCGCGGTGGTCGGCTCGGGCCCCGCGGGGCTCGCGAGCGCCTGGGAGCTCGCGCGGCGCGGCTGCCGCGTAGACATGTGGGAGCGCGCCGACCGCGCGGGCGGCCTGCTCATGTACGGCATCCCGCAGATGAAGCTCGAGAAGGAGGTCGTGGCGCGCCGCGTCGCGCTCATGGAGGAGCTCGGCATCACGTTCCACCTGGGTGTCGATGCGGCAGACCCCGAGGTTGCCGCGCGCATCGCGCGGGACGCGGACGCGATCGTCCTCGCCGTGGGTGCGCGCCAGGCGCGGACGCTCGACGTCCCCGGCATCGACGCGGCCGGCGTGCACCAGGCGGTCGACTACCTCACGGGCGCCACGCAGGCCTACCTCTCGGGCGAGGCTCCCGCGGTCTCCGCCGAGGGCAGGGACGTCGTGGTCATCGGCGGCGGCGACACCGGCAACGACTGCGTGGGCACGGCGGTGCGCCAGGGCGCGCGGAGCGTGCGCGAGCTCGAGGTGCTTCCCGAGCCGCCCGAGACGCGGCGCGCGGACAACCCCTGGCCGCAGTGGCCGACGGTAAAGAAGACCGATTACGGCCAGGAGGAGGCCATCGCGCTCATGGGCGGCGAGATCCGCTCGTGGAGCTGCGACACCGTGCGCATCGAGACGGATGAGCAGGGGCGGGTGAGCGGCGTGACCGTCGCCGACCTTTCGTGGGACGCGGGCGCGCCCACACGCGTTGCGGGCAGCGAGCGCACGCTCCCGGCGCAGCTCGTCCTCATCGCCTGCGGGTTCACCGGGGCCGAGCGCGCCGTGTACGAGGCCTTCGGCTGCGACTTCCCCGCCCCGGGCGCCGGCAGGCCGCTTCCGCGCACGCAGGCGGGCACGCACCGCTGCGAGGTTGCGGGCGCGGCGGGCGACGGGGCCGCGCCGCAGCCCCCGGTCTTCGCCTGCGGGGACGGCAAGACGGGCTCGTCGCTCGTGGTCTCGGCCATCGCCGACGCCCTCGCCTGCGCAGAGGAGGTCGCCCGCGCACTCGACCTGTGACGGCAGACGGCGGCGGGCGCGGCATGGCGCGACGCAGGCAGGGTGCATCGCGAGGCGCCCGCGTGCCGGCCCCGCCGCCACACGGGCCGCGCGTGTGGTACGCTTTCGCGTTATGCCCACCCCGCGGCAAGGAGGTACCCCATGCGCATCGATGACATCTTCGCGCAGGCGAAGGAAGCCGGGCGCACGCCCGTCTCGTTCGAGATGTTCCCGCCCAAGGGCGAGCTCACGCTCGACCGCGCCCGCGAGGCGGCGGGAGCCCTGAGCGCGCTCAGCCCCGACTTCATCAGCGTGACGTGCTCGGCGGGCGGCGGCGGCAACTTCGGCCAGACGGCCGCCATCGCGCACATGATCGAGGACGAGTTCGGCGTGAGCTCCGTGGCGCACCTCACCTGCATGTCGCTCACGCGCGAGCAGCTCGCGGCGCGCGTGGAGGAGTACCGCGCCGCCGGCGTGCACAACGTGCTCGCCCTGCGCGGCGACCGCCCCACGCCCGAGAGCCCCGCCTTCGGTGCGCCGAGCGACTACGCCTATGCCGCGCAGATCATCCCCACCCTCGTGGAGGCCGGCTTCTGCGTGGGCGGCGCCGCCTACCCCGAGGGCCACATCGAGTGCGAGGACCTCGCCACGAGCGTGCGGCACCTCAAGCTCAAGCAGGACGCCGGGGCGAGCTTCTTCGTGACGCAGCTCTTCTTCGATAACGAGGTCTGCTACCGCTTCCTCGACCTGGCCGAGAAAGCCGGCATCACGATCCCCATCACCTGCGGCATCATGCCGTTCATGAGCCGCGCGCAGATCAGCCGCATGGTCTTCATGTGCGGCGCGTCGCTCCCCTCGCCCGTCATCAAGCTCCTCGCGAAGTACGAGGACGACCCCGAGAGCCTCGTCAAGGCGGGCATCGACTACGCCTGCCGCCAGCTCGTCGACCTGCGCGACCACGGCGTCGACGGTCTGCACGTCTACACCATGAACCGCCCGTCGGTCGCCCGCGCCGCCATGGGGGCGCTCTCGTGAGCGAGCGCCCCGCGGATCCAGGCGCCCTTCAGGCGGACGCGCCCGCACACACGGACGGCA
This sequence comes from [Collinsella] massiliensis, assembly GCF_002161605.1. Taxonomy (NCBI): domain Bacteria; kingdom Bacillati; phylum Actinomycetota; class Coriobacteriia; order Coriobacteriales; family Coriobacteriaceae; genus Enorma; species [Collinsella] massiliensis. Next base: position 79,647 of record NZ_NFIE01000001.1, read on the forward strand.
CCGGGGCGCTCCCCCTGGGTACCCCGTGCCCCTGGAGCCCGCCCGCGGCCGCGCTCCGCGTCCCGCGCGCCGAGATGCTGCGCTACCTGGGACATACCGGGCAGAAGATCGAGGACGGGCTCGCCGCGCGCATCGAGGCGGCCGCAGCGGATGCCGAGCGCGTGTCCGCGCCGCGCGGGGTGCGCGCCGCCTTCGCCGTCGACGCGAGCGGTGCGGATGCCGCGGGGAACCCCTGCATACGCCTCACGGGGACCACGGTCGAGCTCACAGGGCGCGACATCTACCGGCACCTCAAGGACGCCGAGGCGGCCGTCGTGCTCGCGGTGACGCTCGGCATGGAGAGCGAGCGGCGCCTGAGGCTCCTCGGCACCCTGCAGCCGCTCGATGCCGCGCTCTTCGACGCCGCCTGCTCGGCGCTCGTGGAGGAGGCGGCGGAGGCGCTCGACCGCGCGGCGAAGCAGGAGGCGGCGCGCTTCGGCCTCACGGGCAACTGGCGGTTCTCCTGCGGCTACGGCGATCTGCCGCTCGAGGCGCAGGGCTCGCTGCTCGACGCGCTCGACGCCCGCCGCGCGCTCGGCATCACGCTCACGCCCTCGAACCTCATGATCCCCGCCAAGAGCGTCACCGCCGTCTTCGGGCTCTTCCGCGCGGACGCCCTGGGCGGTGGCTCCGTCCCCGCGGCGGATGCCGTACGGAGCTGCCGGGGCTGCGCCCGCGCCGGCGGCTGCGCCTTCCGCTCCCGCGGCACCCGCTGCTATAGGTAAAATTACCCCAGGGGTATTTTTACATCTGGAAGGTGAGCCATGTTCAAGCCACGTACACTCGATGCGCTGCGCATCGCCGACGACGACCTGCGCGCGGTGCTCGAAGGGCGCCGTCGCCTGCTCTTCGACGGCGGCATGGGCACCATGCTCCAGGCGGCGGGCCTCGCCGCCGGGGCGCGCCCCGAGCTCATCACCCTCTCGGACCCCGAGGCCATCACGCGCATCCACGCCGCCTACGTCGAGGCGGGCGCCGAGGTGATCACGACGAACACCTTCGGCGCGAACCGCCTCAAGCTCGGCGACGCCGCGACGGTCGACGAGGTCTTTACCGCGGCCGTCGCTGCAGCGCGGGCGGCCGGCGCCCGCTATGTCGCCGGCGACATCGGCCCCACGGGCGCGCTCATGCGCCCGCTCGGCACGCTCTCCTTCGACGAGGCCTACGAGCTCTTCGCCGAGGAGGCGCGCGCCGCCGCGCGGGCGGGGGCGGACCTCATCATCATCGAGACCATGACCGACCTCGCCGAGATCCGCGCCGCCGTGATCGCCGCGCAGGAGAGCTGCGACCTGCCCATCTTCGCCACCATGACCTTCGAGCCGGACGGCCGCACGTTCCTCGGCACCTCGCCCGAGATCGCCGCCCGCACGCTCGAGGCGCTCGGCGTCGAGGCCCTCGGCATCAACTGCTCGCTCGGCCCGGCGCAGATCCGCCCCTTCGCCGAGCGCATGCTCGCCGTGACGGACGTGCCCGTCATCGTGCAGGCGAACGCCGGCCTCCCCCGCTCCGAGGAGGGGCGCACCGTCTACGACATCGCGCCCGAGGCCTACGCCGAAGCCGTCTCCGGCATGCTCGCCGACGGCGTCGCCATCGTCGGCGGCTGCTGCGGCACGACGCCCGACTACATCCGCCTGCTCGCGCGCGCGATGGAAGCGCGCGGGCGCGCGCTGGAGCCGCGCCGCTGCCCCCGCCCCTTCGTCGCGGCGAGCGCCCAGCAAGCCGCCGTGCTCGACGGCCGCTCCATCGCGGTCGTGGGCGAGCGCATCAACCCCACGGGCAAGAAGCGCCTCCAGCAGGCGCTGCGCGAAGGCGACCTCGCGCACGTCATCGGCCTCGGCATCCAGCAGCAGGAGCAGGGTGCCGACATCCTCGACGTGAACGTCGGCCTGCCCGGCATCGACGAGCGCACGACCATGCTCCGCGTGGTCGAGGAGCTCCAGGCGTCCACCGTGCTGCCCCTGCAGATCGACTCGAGCGATGCCGAGGCCGTCGAGGCGGCGGCGCGGCGCTACGCGGGCATCCCGATCATCAACTCGGTGAACGGCACGCAGGAGAGCATGGACGCCGTGCTGCCCATCGCCGCGCGCTACGGCTGCGACATCGTCGCGCTCACCCTCGACGAGCACGGCATTCCCGAGACCGCCGAAGAGCGCGTCGCCATCGCCGAGCGCATCGTGCGCGCGGCTGCGGGCTACGGCATCGGCCCGCACCGCATCCTCGTCGACTGCCTCGTGATGACCGCCTCCACGAACCAGCGGCAGGCGCTCGGCATCCTCCGCGCCGTGTCGGCGTGCCGCGAGCGCCTGGGCGTGCACTGCGCGCTCGGGGTGTCGAACATCAGCTTCGGCCTGCCCGCGCGCGGCCTCCTGAACGCCACCTTCCTCGCGGCCGCCTTAGGCGCCGGGCTCGACGCGCCCATCATCAACCCCGCCTCCGAGCGCATCATGGACGTGGTGCGGAGCTTCAGGGTGCTCAACGCCGAGGACGAGGGCTCCGCCGCGTTCATCGACCGCTACGCCGGCGCGCCCGACCCCTATACCGCGTCGGGCGGGCAGGCCGCGGGCGCCCCCGCCGAGGGCGCGCACCAGGCGGACGCCGAGCGCGGGACGATCGAGCACCTCATCCTCACGGGGCGCAAGGGCGACATGCCCGCCGCCACGCGCGCGGCGCTCGAGCAGCTGGAGCCCATGGAGGTCATCTCCCGGCACTTCATCCCCGCCCTCGACGAGGCGGGCGATCGCTTCGACGCCGGGAAGCTCTTCCTGCCGCAGCTCATGGCCACCGCCGAGGCGGCGCGCGCCGGCTTCGACGTCATCCGCGAGCGCATGCCCGCGAACGCGGAGACGAGCGGGCGCGGCATCTGCCTCGCCACGGTGAAGGGCGACATCCACGACATCGGCAAGAACATCGTGCGCATGCTCCTCGAGAACTACGGCTTCACGGTGTACGACCTCGGCCGTGACGTCGCGCCCGATACCGTGCTCGCCGCCGTGCGCGAACACGGCACGCCGCTCGTCGGGCTCTCCGCGCTCATGACCACGACCGTGCCCGCCATGGCCGAGACGATCGAGCTCCTGCACCGCGAGGCGCCCGGCGTGTGCGTCATCGTGGGCGGCGCCGTGCTCACACCCGACTACGCCCGCCAGATCGGCGCGGACTTCTACGCCAAGGACGCCGCGGCCGCCGCGCGCATCTGCCAGGAGGAGCTGGGCGAGTAGGCCGGGCGCGCGGGCGAGGCCACCGGGCGGCACCCCGGCGCCGAGGTGCCGCGCGCCATGTTAAGGGCATGCGGAGAACGTGCCCCGGCGGCGCGCCGCCCCGCCCGCCACGGTAGAATGATGGGAACCCGGCAGATAGGAGCATGTATGGCCATCACGCCCGCAGAGATCGCCGAGACCCGCGGCATGGTGCTCGAGCAGCACCTCGACATCCGCACCATCACCATGGGCATCTCGCTCATGAGCTGCGCCGACGAGAGCCTCGAGCGCATGTGCACCAAGGTGTACGACCACGTGACCAGCACCGCCGAGCACCTTGTGGAGACCGCGGAGGGCCTCGAGCGCGAGTACGGCATCCCCATCGTGAACAAGCGCGTCTCGGTGACGCCCGTGGCGCAGATCGCCGCCGCCTGCCCGGACGAGGACCTGACGCCCCTCGCCCACGCGCTCGACCGCGCGGCCGAGACGCTCGGCATCGACTACCTGGGCGGGTTCTCCGCGCTCGTGCAGAAGGGCATCGGGAACGCCGACGCCCGCCTCATCCGCAGCATCCCCGCCGCGCTCGCCCAGACGAGCCGCGTGTGCTCGAGCCTGAACGTGGCGAGCCTGCGCGCCGGCATCAACATGGACGCGGTGCTCATGGCCGCGCAGGTCATCCGCGACGCCGCCGAGCTCACCGCGGACGCCGACTCCGTGGGCGCCTCGAAATTCGTGGTCTTCTCGAACATGGTCGAGGACTCGCCGTTCATGGCCGGCGCCGTGCACGGCAGCGGCGAGGCGGACGCCGTCATCAACGTGGGCGTCTCCGGCCCCGGCGTCATGGCCGCGGCGCTCGAGGAGCTCCCCGAGTCCGCGAGCATGATGGAGGTGGCCGAGAAGATCAAGCAGACCGCTTTCAAGATCACGCGCGCCGGCGAGCTCATGAGCCGCGAGGCCGCGCGGCGCCTGGGCGTGGAGAAGGGCATCGTCGACCTCTCGCTCGCCCCCACCCCCGCCGTGGGCGATTCCGTGGCGCGCATCCTCGAGATCATCGGCGTCGGCACGTGCGGCGGCCCGGGCACCACCTGCGCGCTCGCCCTCCTGAACGACGCGGTGAAGAAGGGCGGCGTCATGGCCACCTCGAGCGTGGGCGGGCTCTCCGGCGCGTTCATCCCCGTCTCCGAGGACGCGGGCATGATCGAGGCGGTGGAGGCCGGCGCGCTCTCGCTCGAGAAGCTCGAGGCCATGACCTGCGTGTGCTCCGTCGGCCTCGACATGATCGCCATCCCCGGCGACACCCCCGTCGAGACCATCGCGGGCATCATCGCCGATGAGATGGCCATCGGCGTCATCAACAACAAGACCACCGCCGTGCGCATCATCCCCGCCATCGGCAAGGGCGTGGGCGACGCGGTCGAGTACGGCGGGCTCTTCGGGCGCGCCCCCATCATGCCCGTGAACCCCTTCGCGGGGACGGTGCTCGCCCACCGCGGCGGCCGCTTCCCCGCCCCCCTCAACTCGCTCAAGAACTAGCTCTAGGGGGTGGATGGGCATGTCCTCCTCCGTGCTCAGACAGTCCTCGCTGCGCTGCGGAACTGCGCGCGGAGGAGGACATGCCCATCCACCCCACAAACTTTTCCTTTGTTCTTGAAGCGCCGAGAACGCATCGGCCGACGCGATGGAGAGCAGCCTGAACTGTAATCTATGGTGACTGGCTCCGGGTTCGCGGCGGTGTTCTCCGCGCGCAGTTCCGCAGCGAGCGAAGCGAAGCGAGGACTGTTTGAGCACGGAGAACACCGCCGCGAACCCGGAGCCCCAGTAAAGGAGGATGCGGATGAAAGCATTCACGCGCGCCCTGGCGGGCATCACGTGCGGTCTTGCGATCGTGCTCGGCATCTTCTCCCTCGCCTGGACGTTCGCGCTCGAGGGCACGCCGCTCGAGGACGCCATCGGCGTCGGGCTCACGAACGCCGCGCTCGATGCCTCCGGCGTGAAGGGGCGCATGGAGGATGCGCTCCGCTCGAGCACGGGCGCCATCGCCGAGGCGACCGGCATGTCGGAAGACCAGGTGAACGCCGCCATCGACCAGCTCGACATCTCGTCGTGGAGCGCCATGGCGCTGCCTGCCGACGCGACCGCCACGGGTTCCTTCACGACGAGCTACCAGGGCGCGGAGGCGACCGTCACCACGTACGCCGACCCGTCCTACATCACCGTCGACGCCTACGGCCAGACCATCACGCTCAGCGTGCCCGAGAGCGCGCAGCAATACGTCTCGCTTCTCGGCTACCTCTAACGCCCGCCGAACCTACGCCCCGGCATCGGGGAGGGCGAGCGTGTAGTCCCGGCCGTCGGCCATCGTGAGCACGAGGTCGGAGCCGTCGAGCGCGAGGTCGACCACATTCCCCGAACCCTCATAGAAATCGCCGGGCAGCGAGCCGTCGCCGTAGAGGTAGCTCTGCACAAGGCAGCCATCGGCGCTGTTGGAAACGATGTAGAGCACGCCGTCGTGCAGGGCGAACCCCACGGGCGTGCCGGGGATCTCGAAGAGCGCTGCCACCGCGGCGTCCTCGGTGCCCTGCCGGCGCGCGAAGGCGTAGCCGTCACCGTCGGAGATGATGAGGTACGTGCTGCTGCCGTCGGCGATTTCCTCGCCGGCATCGAAGCGCGCCACGCCGTCAGGAGCGGCTGCCTCCCCAGCCGATGCCCCCGCGGCCGCCCCGCCACCGGTCGCACCGTCGTCGAGCAGGACGGCGACGAGGGCCCGGCCGCCCACGAAGAGCACCGCTGCGGCGAGCGCGCAGCCGATGAGGACAGATAGGATGGTGACCGCGCGCCGCCCGCGCCCGTCTCGCGCGACCGGGGAAGCCGCCCCGTCGCGGCCTGCGCGCAGCGCCGTGCTCGCCGCTCCCGCCTGGCCGACGCCGGCCGCCTCGCGCCGCGCGCGATCGAGGTCGCCGGCATGGGAGCGCGCCGCACGGTGCGCGGCCTCCGCCGCATTGATGAGCGGCCGCACGCCGCCCTCGGCGCGCGCGCCCGCCCCGCGCGGGTCGGATTCGGTTCGAAGATGCTGCGCCATGCCGTCCCCCATCGTCTCGACGCGCCGTATCGATCACGAACCCAAGCGTAGCATCTCGCGGCGCGCCGACCCTGCCGAGCACCGAAGACCACGGTATCGGCGCGAATCACCGGGGCGACAGCGATCCATCCCCCCCACAAGACGGATGGCACGGGAAAGCGCTATCCTGTTGCATCGGAACCCACGAACCCCCGGAGGCCCTTATGGAGTCAGCGCTTCTGAGCGTGCTCTCGTTCGTCACGATCATCCTGCTCGGCATCGCCGCCGCGCGCTTCAGCCTCATCGGCAAGAGCGCCGACAAGCTCATCTCGACCATCGTGTTCAAGCTCACGCTGCCCGCGACCATCATCCACGCGTTCGGCACGACCGAAGTGGCGCCCGCGATGCTCGGCATCGTGCTCGTGGGGTTCGCCTGCTCGGCCATCCCCTACGCGATCGCCTTCTTCGTCACGCGGCGCATGGACGCCTGCGACCGCCCGCTCTTCCTGTTCGGGGCGGGCGGCATGAACATCGGCTGCTTCGCCCTCCCCTTCATCCAGGCGATCTTCCCCGCATCGAGCGTCGTGACGGTCTGCCTCATCGACGCCGGCAACTCCATCGTGGTCACCGGCGGGTCGTTCGCCCTCACGAAGGCGCTCCTGAGCGGTGACGCCGAGGGGCACCGCGGCCGCGCGATGGCGAAGCGGCTCTTCTCGTCCATCCCCTTCGACTGCTACATCGTGCTCATCGCGTTTGTGCTCCTGGGCATCCGCGTGCCCGACGCCGTTATCTCGTTCGTGGAGCCCATCGCGAACGCCAACGCGTTCCTCTCGCTGCTCATGCTCGGCCTCATGACGAGCACGCATGTCGGGGAGGGCAAGCTCGACAAGCTCGTCGGCGTGCTCGGCCTGCGCGTGGCCGTGAGCCTCGCGCTCTCGCTCGCCGCGTTCTTCCTGCTGCCGTACGACTACCTCACGCGCTGCGTCATCGCCACGGTTATCTGGGCGCCCATGTCCGCGCTCGCGCCGCTCTACACGCTCTGGTGCGGCGGCGACCACGGGCTCGCCGGCCTTGCGGGGACGATCAGCATCGTCCTCGGCATCGCCGCGATGCTCTGCGTCATTACCTGCTCCGGCGTGCTCTAGGCGCCCGAGGAAATCGACCCCGAGCGCCCGGAACGGCCGGCCGCGCCCAACCCGATCAGCTGCACCCGGTCGTGGTGCCGCAATCCATGCAGACCTTGCACGTGCCGTTCTGCACCATGCGCGAGCTGCCGCAGTTGGGGCAGGTGCTGCCGTCGTAGAGGCGCTCGCCGTGCAGGGCGGCGTCGTGCACCGCCTCGTTCACGAACGCGGCCGTGTAGAAGTCACCGGTATCCACCGACCCGGTCTCCTCCTCGAGCTCCTGCTCCTTCACGGCCGCGAGGCGCGTGAGCTCCTCCTCGCTCGCCACGGGCTCCTCATCGAAGGCGGGCTCGATGCGCACGGGAACCGCCGCAGGCGCGGGCGTGGCGCCGGCGATCTGCCCCCAGCCCTCGGGCTTCACCTGCACGCGCGTGTAGTCGCCCAGCTCGATGTCGATGACCTTGGAGATGAGGTCGGAGATGGAGGTAACGTACTTGATGTTGGGGTGGCTCTGCACGAAGCCGTACGGCTCGTACATCTGGCCGCGCAGCATCTTGGAGATGTTCTCGGCGGGGATGCCGTACTGCAGCATCACGGAGATGGTCTTGGACAGCGAGTTGAGGAGCCCCATGATGGTCGTGCCCTCGCGGTCCGTGGTGACGAACAGCTCGGAGATCTTCCCCTCCTCGTTGCGGTTCACCGTGGTGTAGATCTTCACGCCGTCGATCTGCGCGAGGTGGGTGCGGCCGCTGCGGATGCCCACGATGCGGCGGCGGCGCGCCGGCTGCGCGTCGGAGGCGAGCTGCTGCTGCGCGCCGCGGGCGTACTCGAGCAGCGCGGCGTATGATAGGTCGCCCAGGTCCTTCTCGCCGGTGTCCTCGGTGAGCGAGGTGTTGAGCGGCTGCGCGTTCTTCGACCCGTCGCGGTAGAGCGTGATACCCTTGCAGCCCGTCTGCCAGGCGAGCGTGATGACGTCCTTGAAGTCCTGGACGGTCGCCTCGTGCGGGAGGTTCACGGTCTTGGAGATGGCACCGGAGACGAGCGGCGTGAGGGCCGCCACCATGAGCACGTGGCCGCGCGGGGCGATGTAGCGCTCGCCGGTGCCGCACACGTTCGCGGTGTCGAAGATCGCCAGATGCTCGGGCTTGAGGTGCGGTGCGCCCTCGATCTTGCCGTCGACGATCATGCCGTTCTCGTCCGTGGCCTGCACGTAGGCCAGGATGTCGGCCACCTCGTCCTCGGTGTAGCCCAGATGGCGCAGGGCGTCGCCGATCACCGGGTTCGCGATGGTCATGAAGCCTCCGCCCGAGAGCTTCTTGTAGATCATGTGGCTGAAGAACGGCTCGATGGAGGTCGCCGCGCAGTCCATGGCGAAGCTGATGGTGCCGGTGGGCGCCATGACGCTCACCTGGGCGTTGCGGTAGCCGTAGCGCTCGCCGAGCTCCTCGGCGAACGTCCAGCTCTCGATGAGCGCGCTCGCGAGCTCGCCCTCGCCCGCCTGCTCGAGCAGGTCGAAGTCGACCACCGGGGGCTCGATGGTCAGGTCCTCGAAGGCGTCGTTGCGCGCGCCCGCCACGCGCGCGTGGTTGCGGATCACGCGCTCCATGTAGCGCTTGTTGATGCCGTAGCACTCGAAGGGCCCCACCTTGCGCGCCATCATGGCCGAGACGGCGTAGCTGCGGCCGGTGAGCGTGCCCACGATGGCGGACGCGAGCGCGCGCGCCTCGCGCGAGTCGTACGGCATGCCCTTGGCCATGAGCAGACTCGCGAGGTTCGAGATGCCCAGACCCGTCGCACGGAAGCGGTAGGTCTTGCGCGCGATGTCCTTCGTGGGGAACTGCCCCCAGGCGATGGACGCCTCGAGCGCGAGCTGCACGACGTCGATGGTGTGCTCGAAGCCCTCGACGTCGAAGGTGTCGGTCGCGGGATCGTAGTAGCGGAACACGTTGATGGACGCGAGGTTGCAGCTCGAATCGTCCAGGAAGGCGTACTCGCCGCAGGGGTTCGTGGAGTTGAGGCGGTTGTAGGAGGCACCCACCACGCCGTCCTCGCCGCCGGGGCAGGTGTGCCACTCGTTGAAGGTGTCGCTGAACTGCGGCGCCGGGTCGGCGCAGCGCCAGGCGCTCTCGTTGAACACATCCCAGATGTGCTTGACGGAGACCTCGCGGTTGAAGCTCGGGTCGACGCGGCCCTTGAGCTCGTAGGTGACGTCCGGGTCCTCGGGCAGCGCCATGACCTTCGCCATGAACTCGTTGTCGATGCGCAGCGAGTTATTCGAGTTCTGCCCCGAGACCGTCGCGTACGCCTCGCCGTTGATGTCGCCGTCGTAGCCCATCTTCATGAGCGCGAGCGCCTTGTCCTCCTCGCGCGACTTCCAGGTGATGAACTTCTCGATGTCCGGGTGGTCGATGTCCAGGCAGACCATCTTGGCGGCGCGACGCGTGGTGCCGCCGCTCTTGATGGCGTCCGCGTTGCGGTCGAGGCCGCGCAGGAAGCTCATGACGCCGCTCGACACGCCGCCGCCCGAGAGCTTCTCGCCCTCGGCGCGCAGGGCGCTGAAGTTCGAACCGGTGCCGGAGCCGCCCTTGAAGAGCTTGGTCTCGGTGACGTACTCATCGGAGATGGAGTGGTCGCCCAGGAGCTTGTCCTGGACGCTCACGATGAAGCAGGCGCTCGCCTGGGTGCGCGTGTACTGGTCGATCGATTCCACGACCTCGCCGCTCTCCGGGTCGACGTAGTACATCTCCTGCGGCTCGCCCGCGATGCCGTAGCTGCGCTTGAGGCCGGTGTTGAACCACTGCGGGGAGTTGGGCGCGAAGCGCTGGTCGAGGATGAGGTAGACGAGCTCGTCGTAGAGGATCTGCGCCTGCTCGCCCTCCTCGACCATGCCCTCGTCGATGAGTGCGGCGACCCAGAAGTCCACCATGCGGTGCGCCACCTGGCGCATCGAGACCTCGTGCCCCGTCTCGGGCACGCCTGCGCGGCGGAAGTACTTGGAGGCGATGATGTCGACGGCGTTCTGCGAGTACTGCACGGGGAACTCGAGATCGTGCATCTCGCACAGGGTCTTGCCCGTCTTGTAGTCCGTGAGGTGCACGTCGCGCTTCGACCATTCGAAGAGGTCGTACACCGTCTTCCCGGCGTTCTCGGGCGCGTCGAGCGCAGAGGTGAAGCGGCGGCAGATGAGCTCTTCGACCGTGGTAGCCATGGGTTCCTCGCTTTCGGGATATGGTTGACGCTGCGGTGAGTATCGCAGACCGTGCGGACAAACGAGTGCCGCTACAGCGCCTCGCGCGATGTGGCAGCGGATTCGATTGTAGCAACTCACCCACCGAAAACGGACAACATATTGAGCTATTCCGTGAACGGTACCACAATATGTTGTGTTCCTCTGAAACGAAACTGCAGGAAAGCCCCGAACGGAAACGGCGCGCCGCCCCTTCGCAGCACGCCGTTTCGCGTATCTCCCCAAGAACTAGATGTAGTGCCGGGTTATGTCGTCTGCGTCAACGGGCTGGCTACTCGACGTCGAACAGCCAGTCGAGCTCGCTCTCCCACGTGTCCTCGTCGACGACCCAGCTGCCGTTCTCGTACACGAGGTCGATGGTCATCTGGTAGCCGTCGTTCATCTCCGCCGCCTCGGCCGCCTCGATGAAGATCATGCCCATGCGCTGGCAATCCTCCTCGTAGGTGGTGTGCGCGTAGTCATCGGAGTTCATGTAGGCCTCGAGCATGTAGTTGTAGTTGTCGATGAGGTCGAACACGTCGCGGCACGTCACCGTGGCGTACACCGTCGCCTCGCCGATCGACTCGTACACGTAGACGTCGTCGATCGTGTACGAGAAGCCGTCGAGCATGATGCGCGCGTACTCCTCGGGGTCGACGCCGCAGGCCTCGAGCGTCTCGTCCGTCTGGTTCTCGAAGCCTTCGTTCACGATGGCGCCCACGAGCGCGAGCGCCTCCGGGTCGGCGTTCTGCAGCTTGTCGAGCTCGGTCTGGGCGGCGAGCGTCGCCTGCTCCTCGGAGTCCTCCGGCACCTCCTCGCCCGAATACGACGGCGCGGGCTCGTCCGCGGGGTCGTCCATGGGCTCGTCGTAGGTCACGTCGCCCGTGCTCGCGCTCGGATCGCTCAGGCCGGGGATGACGACGAGCACGAGGATGAGCGCGACGGCGACGAGCAGCACGCCCACGATGCCGCCGACGATGATGCCGGTGTTCGACTTCTTCGCCGGGGGCGCGGGCGGCTGGGGCGCCGGCTGCGTGGGCGCACCCGGGGCGGTGCCATCGGGCTGCGCGTACGCCGGGGGCTGCTGGGGAGCCGCCTGCTGCTGCGGGATCTGCCAGCTCGCGGGCTGCGTGTACCCGGCGCCCGCCTGGCCGTTCCACGGGTTCTGCTCGGGGGTCGGCGCGGGCTGCTGGGGCACCGCGGGCGGCTGCTCCGGTGCGGACGCATCCGGCACCCCAGCCGCAGGCGGCACGGGCGGCTGCCCCGGCATCGGGGGCACGGGCTGTGCCGGCTCCGGCGCGGGCGCCTGCTCGGGTGCGGGCGCATCCGGTGCGGGCGCCTCGGACGCATCCGGCACAGGCGGCATCGGCAGCGGCTGCTCCGGCGCGGGCGCATCCGGTACCGGCTCCGGTGCAGGCACCGGCTGCTCGGGCACCGGCGGCATCGGAAGCGGCTCGGGTGCGGCCGGCGCTCCCTGCACCTCATCGACCGCGCCGGCGGCGGGCGCATCGGCCTGTGGCTGCGCCGCAGGGGGCACGCCCTGCTGTTCCTGTTCGCTCATGATGGTTCCTCCCCTCCGCGCCAAGGCGCAAAGACACGTTGCGCCCATTATATAGGAGGGGCGGGTACGTTATCCCGCCATCAGCCGCCGCGCTGTTTCCATCTTGTTTCACGCAGCCCGCCCATCCATCGCACCTCCTTCCGTTCGCGTCGCGCCGCCTGGCGCCCTTCCCTTGCGAACCCGCGCTCGAATACGGTATCGTGGTCACGTTTCCGATGCCCGGAACCCACGTCGAGAAAGGCAAGCGATCGCCATGGCACTGACCGGTAAGCACGTCCGTCACCTGCGCAGCCTCGCGCACCACCTCAATCCCAGCATCATCATCGGCAAGGCCGATGTGAACGACGGCGTGGTGGAGCAGGCCAACGCGGCGCTCGAAGCCCACGAGCTCATTAAGTGCTCGGTGCTCGACACCTCCGCCCTCGACGTGCGCGAGGCCGCCGAGGAGCTCGCCGAGCGCTGCCGCGCCGAGGTCGTCCAGGTGATCGGCCGCAAGTTCTCCCTGTACCGGGAGAGCAAGCGCGACGACATCGAGCACATCAAGCTCCCCTAGCCCCGCGCCCGGCGCGGCACCCCGCGCACCTGCGGCCATCACGCCCCGAAGCGCAGCCTCCTGTTCTCGATCTCCCGGTACACCCGCTCCGTCTCGAGCTCGGGCCCCCGGTCCGCGTGCTTGAACAGGTAGTCCCGGTGCATGCGGTACACGTCCTCCACGTCGCCGTACCTGCCCGCCATCTCGTACACCTGGAGGGCGCGGCGCACGACGTCCTCGCGCCCCGTCTCGCTGCGGAACGCCGCCTCCACCATCCAGAGCGCCGAGTTCACGTCCTCCTCCTCGATCGCCACGTCGATCCCGCGCAGCATGCAATCGATGAACTTCGCCTGCAGCGTGTGGCGCATATGCTTGAAATAGGGGATGTTGCAGCGGTCAGGGACCACGAGCGGGCCCAGATAAAGCCCCTCTACCTTCAGGCAGAGGGCGATGAGCTGCGAGGCGCTCATCTTGAGGTGCCCGAGCAGGATCTCGCGCGCGAGCTCGTTGAACCGCACGACATCCGAATCGACGTACTCGCTGTTGAGGCAGAGGCCATCGCCCTGCGTCATGAGGTATTGCGGGCCGTCGCGGCGCTGCCCGAGGGCGTGCCGCAGCGTCGAGAGCGTCGAGTACAGGTTCTCGCGCGCCCGCGTGTAGTCCAGGCCCGGCCAGAGTTCCTCGGTGATGGTGCGGCGCGTGACGAACGACCCGCGCTCGACGGCGAGCCGCGCCGCGAGCACGCCGATCTTGCGCCGGCGCCATATCGTGTCGGCGAGCACATGCCCGTTCTTCGTGACGGAGAAGCCGCCCAGCAAGCGGATGGACACCTTCCCCACCTCCTCGGGGTACTCCGGCGGGATGAGCGTGAAGAGCGGCTGTTCCTCGTCTTTCGGCTCGCCCTCCATGATGTAGTACGGCGCGAGGGTGACGGGTAGCAGGCGGCGCAAGGCATCGGCGCGCGGGCCGAGCACCGAGAGGGCGAGGCGCGCGAACAGTCTGAACGAGGGCTCGAGCAGCGTCTCCTTATGCAGGGAGTACCAGGCCGAGAGCTCCGCGTCGTCGCGCGCGGCGGCGAGGAAGCACGCGCTCACCCATGCCTCGGCGGGCGTCAGGTCCGTGCGCGCGAGGTCGAGCATGCCCGCCTCCTCCCGCACGGCTCCCCGCGACATGCCGTGGAGATGCGAGACGCGCTCGAGGAAGAACGCGAGCTGCTGCAGGTAGGGCTGGTCGTCGTCGACGAGCTTCAGCACCTGCTGCGCGCGGAAGCGGGCGTTGACCGCCTGCCCCTGGACGAGTTCCTGCCAGCCCGCGAAGACCGTGGCGAGCAGCTGGAGCGATAGGTCGGACGCCCGAAGCGCCGCCGTGCCCGCGTCGGTGAAGGCGCGCTCGTCGATGAGCGGGGCGCCCGCGAACAGCCTCCGGGCGGAGCGCACGAGGCGCGCATAGCTCACCACGGGCGCCAGCTTGCGCTCGCGCAGGTCGCGGTCGGCCAGGGCGAGCTCGGCGTCATCCTTCCCGATATGCCCGAGCGACCCCATGAGCGCCTCGGCGAGCAGCACGTCGCAGCGCAGGAGCACCAAGGGGATATCGACGGCGTCGTCCACGCCGCCCGCGTCCCGCACGTGCTCCAGCAAGCGCTCCGCCTCGCCCGTCCAGGTGCCCTGCTCGATGAGCGCGGCGCGGCAGCGCGCATGGAGCTCGAAGGCCTCGAAGTCCACGCCGAGGCTCGTGCCCCCACGGCCCTTCTTGTCGGGGAGCTCGGGCAGGTCGAGCCCGCGCGCGTGCCCCATCGCGCGCGCGAGCACCCGCGCGTCCTTCCAGGCACGGCGCTCCGCGGCCGAGGACACCTCGCCGGTACGGCCCCTGAGCTCGCTGCAGACCGCCCGTGCCAGGCGGTAGTCGCCCACCGTGAGGGCGGACGCGTAGACGGCGAGCTCGAGGGGAAGCGATGCCCGGCCGCTCGCCCTCGCCTCCTTGCGGCGCGCGACGACCCCGCTCACGAACGACGCATGCCCGCGCACCGCGAGCAGCAGCGGGGCGGCATCGACGCTCGCGGCGGCATCCTTGGGCGCGAGGCACTCGTCCACGAGCGTCACCGCCTGGTCGCTGCGCCCCGCCTTGAGCAGAGCGCGTGCCACGCGGCGCGCGGTTGCGGTCTCCTCCTGCGCCAGGGACTCGCGCATCTTGCGGCGCGCCCCGCCCTCCGTCCCCAGGCAGGCGAACGTCCCCGCCGTGCGGTCCTCGCCGAACACCGGGTAGGCGCGCAGCAGCCCGCGCAGGGCGGGCGCGGTGACGTCGACGCCCGCGCGCGCAAGGTCGCGGAACCTCCCGCTGCCCGCCAGGAGCAGGGCGACCGCGAGCGTATAGCGCTCCTCATCCGTCTCCCGCAGCTCCGCGAGAATGGCGTGGTAGAGGTCGACCGCATACCCCTCGATGGGCTGGGGCAAGGGCACCGCCTGCTCCGTCATGCCCTGGAGTGCGGCGACGAGCACCGGTATGCCCTGCGTCAGGGCATAGACGTCGAGCGCGCCCGAGATGGAGAGGACGCGCGACCACTCCGCATATTCCCGCGGTCGCACGATGAGCTGGCCGGCCCCGAACTTCGCCGCGTCGCCCAGCTTGCGCACCAACCCTTCCGCTGCCGGCGTGCAGGCGATCACGATCTCCACACCGGATGCCCGCAACCCCCTGAGCAGCTCTGCGAAGGCCTCCGCGTCGGCATCCGGGAAGGCGGGGACGTTGTCGATCGCGAGCGCCGGGCGAACGGCATGCGCGAGCTCCCCGGCGATGCCCTCGAGCTGGATGGAGAGCTCGGAGAGCACGGCGTGGTCCGCATCGACGAGCCGGGCCGCGCCGCGCTGCGGATCATTTACGACCTCGTCCACGTATTGGATGAGCAGGGCGGTCTTGCCGAACCCCGGTGGCGCGCACAGCACGGCGATCCCCGCCGACGATGCCTGCTGGGCCAGCTCCTGGATGAGCCGCGTGCGCCTCACCATGAAGCTCGGCCCCGTGGGCAGCTGATGGCCGCTGCGCGATGCGGCCCCGTCGCCACCGGGCACGCGCCTCCCGCCGCCCGGACGCGCTCCCACCCATGTCGATGCATGCGCTGAAATCGTGATCATCTCGTCCCTCGCAATCATCTCATGCCAAACGATACGAGGGGATCTGCAGGTATGCCGTTGCGGGCACCGATATTACCCAGACGGTGCCAGTGCCCTGCAAGGTTTAGGGCAAGGTTTGTGACCATGTGAAAAACCAACTTCTGTCCGCGCATGCGTCTGCGCATCCCCGCAGGATGCGCCCGATACCGGCATGCTGGGCTTGCACGGGGACGTATCAGCCCCACCTTCGTAGGCGCCGCGCGCGATACCGTCCGCGAACGCGATCCCACCGCCTACGGATACGATGGCGCTCCCCGCTAAAAACTAGGATAGGGGACACATTATTTCTTTTGTATCTCCTTATGACAGAAATCGGTCAGATTTATGCAAGATTGCCGGGTGGTACGTGGAAAATTTCAACACGCCCGGCAGCGCCGCCGTGGCCCTCCGCGCGCATCCGCGCCGCTCACCGCGGGCGCATCCGTGCCGAGCCGCCAAACGCAAACGGGCGGGCTCCATCCGGAACCCGCCCGCAAGCACATATATATGCAGTTGAAAAACCGACACGCAGCCCGTCATGCCGTGTGCGAAACCCTACTCGCAGAGCGAGAGCGCCTCCGCATCCGCCACCACGACGACGTTCGGGTGCAGCTGCAGGATCGACGCCGGACACTGCGGCGTCACCGGACCGAAGCACATGTCGTGCACGGCCTGCGCCTTCGCCGCGCCGTTCGCCACCACGAGGATCATGCGCGCGTACATGATGGTCTGCACGCCCATGGTGTAGGCCTGGCGCGGGACGTCCTCCTCGCGCTCGAACAGGCGGCTGTTCGCCTTGATCGTGGACTCGGTGAGGTCGACGCAGTGCGTGCCCTTCGAGAAATGGTCGTCGGGCTCGTTGAAGCCGATGTGGCCGTTGTTGCCGATGCCCAGCAGCTGCAGGTCGGGGTAGCCGGCCTCCTCGACCATCTTGTCGTAGGCGCTGCACGCCGCCTCGGCATCGGGGTTCGAACCGTCCGGCACATGCGTGTTCGCCAGGTCGATGTTGATGTGGTCGAAGAAGTTGTCGCGCATGAAGTAGTGGTAGCTCTGCGGGTCATCGTGCGTGAGGCCGCGATACTCGTCGAGATTATAGGTGCTGACCTGCGAGAAGTCCACATCGCCCTTGTTGTACCAGTCGATGAGCTGGTGATAGGCGCCAATAGGCGTGCTGCCCGTCGCCAAGCCCAGCACGCAATCGGGCTTGAGGATGACCTGCGCGGAGATGATGTTCGCCGCCTTGCGACTCATATCTGCGTAGTCGCGCGCCTTGACGATCTTGAACATAGGACCCCTTCCAACAACTGTCCGAGCGGGCGGCGCCCGCCTTGCTACCCAGATCCGCTACATGCGAGCGGTGATGAGCTTCTCCAGCTCGCCGACCGTGTTCCCCACCTTGCCCTTGATGCTCGAGAACTCCGCGGCGTTGCACACGAGGATCGGCGCGGTGAGGTCGTAACCCTCGCGCGTGATGGCGTCGCGGTCGAACTCGATGAGCACGTCGCCCTTCCGCACGGTATCGCCCACGGAGGCGTGCACGGTGAAGTACCGCCCCTCGAGCTTCTCCGTATCGAGCCCGATATGCACGAGGACGTCGAGCCCCTCGTTCGTATGGAGCGCGACGGCATAGCCGCTCGGGAAGATCGCCTTCACCTTCGAATCGGACGGGGCGACCACCTTGCAGCCCGTCGGCTCGATGGCGACGCCCTCGCCCAGCGAACCGGACGAGAAGACCGGGTCGCGGACATCGGAGAGCGGGATGACCTTTCCGGCGAGGGGCGAGAGCAGCACGCTGCTGCGCCCGTGGATGCCCAATGAGTTGAGAAGCGACTTGATCATGTCTTCCTTACAAGCCAACGTGCTCGACCAGACGATGCACGACGGGACATGCCATGTGGTATATCGTACACCCAAATGCGCCCGGAGCGAACGGGGCGCGCGGGTGCGCCGATGCGAGGCCGGTACAAAAAGAGCCCGCCACGAAGGCGGGCTCCAAAGATGCAACTCGTGCAGCAGCGATTAACGCTTGGAGAACTGCGGAGCGCGGCGAGCCTTCTTGAGGCCGTACTTCTTGCGCTCGACCACGCGGGCGTCGCGGGTGAGGTACCCGGCGCGCTTGAGGTCGGCGCGGTAGTCACCGGCGTTCAGCAGGGCGCGCGCGATACCGAGGCGCAGCGCACCGGCCTGGCCGGAGATGCCGCCGCCATCGCAGAGGGCGATGACGTCGAAGGTGCCCATGGTGTCGGTCACCTTGAAGGGGGCGAGGGCGCCATCGAGGAGCTGCTGACGGCCGAAGTACTCGGCGGCGTCGCGCTTGTTGATGGTCACCTTGCCGGTACCGGGAACGAGACGGACACGGGCCACGGCGTTCTTGCGGCGCCCGGTGCCCTGATAGACAACGGTGTTCTCAGCCATAGCTTATGCCTCCAGCTCGATCTTCGTGGGGTTCTGCGCAGCATGCGGATGCTCGGGACCGGCGTAGATCTTCAGCTTGCCGAGCTGCTGGCGGCCGAGCGTGGTCTTCGGCAACATGCCGCGGACGGCGCGCCGGACGACCTCCTCGGGATGACGCTCCATAGCAGTGCGGAAGCTCTCGGCCTTGAGGCCGCCGTTGTACCCGCTGTGGCGATAGTAGGTCTTGTGGTCGGCCTTGTTGCCGGTAAGCTGGACCTTATCGGCGTTGATGACCACCACGAAATCGCCGCAGTCGGAATTCGGCGTGAACTGGGGCTTGTTCTTGCCGCGCAGGATCATGGCGATCTGCGTGGCCAAGCGGCCCAGCACCTTGCCCTCGGCATCGATGAGGACCCAGTTGCGGGCAACCTCACCCTGCTTGGCGTAGTGAGTCGACTTCTGAATCACTTGACTCCTCCATGTACCGTACGTGTCTTACAGAGATTCACGGGGCTCTGCAAATGACTGTAGAAGTATACCGCGTTGAGCTGCGGGGTCAACTGGATTTCTCAGACTCTCCGCATCAGGTGGGACGGGGCGTTCGGGGCGGGCGAATGCACGGGGTGGCAGGCCGCACGAGGGCGACGCGCCGGCGCTCGCGGCAGGTCGCGTGCACTCGCAGCAGGTCGTGGCAGGTCGTGGCTGCTTGCGTGCACTCGCGGCAGGTCGTGGCCGCTTGAAGGCACTCACGGCGGCTCGCGATCTCCCGCGGGCACTCGCGCGCACGCGCGGCGGCTCGTGGCCGCTTGCAAGCACTTGCAGCAGGCGCTCGCTGCCCCTTCCAGTAATCCCTTCCGGAGCGTTCTCTCCCTTAGGAGCCAAAACCGAGCATGTTTCTCCGCAAAACTTGCTTCTTTTTGGCTCCCAACCCTTCTTTTTGCTTCTTTTTGGCCCCTAACCCTTCTAGCTCCTTCATTTTTGCTCCAGACCCTTCCCGCGGCCGCATGTAGTCAGGCGCGGGTCGATGCCACGGTCCCTCGTTCGCGCGCCTCCCTCATCCCTGCCGGCTCAATCGCAACGCGATGCCGTGGCGCCCTCGCCGGAGCCCTTCCCTCGCCCGCGCGGGCGCGCATGTCCCCTCGGGCGCGTATCATGGATGCACGCGAACACCCTCTGAGCGATCGGGGGCACCATGAGCAAGCGAATCGAGCACCATATCTCGCAGCTTCTCGATGAGGCCGAGCAACGCGGCGCATGCCTCGCGAGCACCGACCCCTCCCTGCGCCGGCACCTCATGAAGCGCGTCAGGCAGCGCGCGCTTATCCGCCCGTTTCGCTCGCTCTACATGCGCGCGGGCACCTGGAAGCAGCTCTCACTCGACGAGCGCGCCCTCCACGTTCTCCGCGGCCTGCAGGCGCTCCATCCCGATTGGGTCTTTTGCCACGATTCCGCCGCCATTGCCTGGGGGCTCCCCCTGCCGGCGGAGCGGACGCGCGCCGTCCACGTCGCCTCGACCACGCATGCCCGGGGCAACACCCCGAAGACGCTCGTATATCACAAGTTCGCTGACGGCATCCCCGTGGCCACGGCGAACGGCATCCGCGTGACACCGTTCATCGAGACGGTCTATGACGTGCTCGCCCGCTCGATCTTCCCGGTGGGCCTCGCCGTCGCCGACCGCGCCCTGCGCCTCTGCGCGCCCACCGCCACGAACGCGTCCACGACGGCGCGGCAACTCAAGGCAGGCTTGCGCGAGCTGGGGACGCGCCATCGAAACGCGCGGCGCGTCGCGGGCGTCATGGGATATGCGAGCCCGCGCAGCGAGAGCTGGGCGGAATCGGTCGCGCGCGCCCTCATGATCATCCACGGCTTCGCGTCTCCCCGGCTGCAGGTCCCGTTCGACAACCCCCTCGAGTCGGGCAAGACGTTCCGCGTCGACATGCTTGTCGACCGCGCGGATGGCACGAACGTCATCATCGAGGTCGACGGCATGCTGAAATACGAGGACAAGCGCCTGCTCCAGGGCGAGACCTCGGCGCGCGTGCTCGCGCGGGAGCAGCACCGCGAGGCGGCGCTCACGCTGTTCCGCATGCCCATCGTCCGGCTCTCCTACCCCGACCTCATGGACAGTGCCCGCTTCATCCGAAAGCTCGAGGCGTACGGCGTGCCCCGAAGCGACGCCGCGGCCCAGGCCGTCAGCGAGCTCGGGCGCTCCGCGCCTGGCACGGCCCTCGGCTTCTGCCTCGTCCACATCTCGGACGACGTGATCGCCCGGCAGCTCGCCCAGCGGGATGCGCGGGCGCCGCGCGGCGATTCCCCCGCGGACGAGCTCAAAGATACGCGCCACTGACGCGAAAGGAGCCAAAAAGAGGCATGTTTCCAAGCGAAAACGTCCTCTTTTTGGCTCCCAAGCTGAAGCATGCGAGCGGGCGATGCAGCTCGCCATGGATGGGAACGGGCGCGGCGGCCCGCCATGCATGCGAACAGGCGCGACCCGCCCCGCACCATGCATGTGCGAGGCCGCGGCGCCCCGCCCGCGACCATAAGCGCAGCCGGGCTCGTCCCACAGCACGACGGCGGGCATCACCCCGTGTTCTGGAGGCCGGCGGAGACGCCGGTCACGGTCGAGAGGATGAGCGCGAGCAGCTCGGCCTTCTCCTCCTCGGCGAGCTCCTCCTGCTGCGCGCGCACCACGCGCAGCGCGCGCACCTGCGCGAGCGACAGCGCGTCCACGTAGGGGTTGCGCACGCGCACCGCGCGGCCGAGCACGTGCCGGTGCTCGAGCGGCCAGGCGTCGCCCACGATGGCGAGCGTCCAGCGGCGCGTGAGCTGCATCTCGTCGTACACCTTGCGCGCGAGGTCCTCGCGGTCGCCGAGCGCCAGGTACATCTTGGCGATGCGCCCGTCCGTCTTGGCGATGGACATCTCGATGTTGTCGATGAACGTCGTGAAGAGCGGCCACTCGCGGTATGCCCGCTGCAGCAGCTCCAGGTCGCCCAGGGTCTCGCAGGCCGTGCCCAGGCCGTACCACGCCGCGAGGTTGATGCGCGCCTGCGACCACGAGAACACCCAGGGGATCGTGCGCAGGTCGTCGAGCGACTGCGCGCCCAGGCCGCGCTTGGCGGGGCGTGAGCCGATGGGCAGCAGGCCCACCTCGGTGAGCGGCGTCACGGTCGAGAACCAGGGCGCGAAGCCCTCGGTGTTCAGCAGGTCGAGGTAGCGCTCGTGCGAGGCGCGGTTGAGCGTGGCCGCCATGTCCGCGTAGCGCTCCGTGGTCTCGGTGTTCAGGCGCTCCACGGAGGGCGCGGAGTTGAGCAGGGTCGCCGCCGCGACGCTTTCGATGTGCCGGCGCGCCAGCAGCGGGTTGCCGTAGCGCGCGAAGATGACCTCGCCCTGCTCGGTGACCTTGAAGAAGCAGTTCACCGAGCCCTTGGGCTGCGCGAGCACCGCGCGGTTCGCAGGGCCTCCGCCGCGCCCGACCGCGCCGCCGCGGCCGTGCATGAGCACGAGGTCGATGTCGTGCGCCTCCGCCCACGCCGCGATGCGCGCCTGCGCGGAGTGCAGCGCGAGCGTGGCCGTGGTGGGGCCGGCGTCCTTCGAGGAGTCGGAGTAGCCGAGCATGACCTCCATGCGGCGGTTCGTCTGCGCGAGCCGCGCCTGCACGGCGGGCAGCTCGAGCATCTCGTCCAGCACGTCCACGCAGCCCTCGAGGTCCTCGAGCTGCTCGAAGAGCGGGATCACGTCGAGCGCGGGCACATCCTCCGCATGCGCGAAGGCGAGGTTCGCGAGCTCGTAGACGTCGGCCACGTGCTGGGCGCTCTTGGTGAACGAGATGATGTAGCGGTGCGCCATCTTCTCGCCGTAGCGCTTCTGAATGGAGCCGATGGCGCGGAACGTGTCGAGCACCTCGCGCGTCATGGGCGCGAGCTCGCCATGGATGCCGTGCTCGCGGATGTCGGCCAGGGCGCGCTCGTGCACGAGCGAGTGCTGGCGGAACTCCATCTCCACCATGTGGAAGCCGAAGGTCTCCACCTGCCAGATGAGCGTCTGCACGGGGCCGTACGCGGCACGGGGCGCCCCCGCCTGCGCGAGCGAGCGCTGTACGACGCGCAGGTCGGCCAGGAACTCGTCGGCGCTGCGGTACATGGTGTCGGCGTTGCGGCGCACGGTCGCGCCCAGCCGGTCGGCCATGACGAGCATCACGGCGCGGTGCGGCTCGAGCGCGGAGATGGCGCTCGCGCGCGACGTGAGCACCTCGCTCATCTCGACCTGGTGGTTCCACAGGTTGAGCAGCTCATCCGAGGGCTTGGTGTGCTCCGCCTCGAGCGTGAGGTTGCGGCCCACGCGGCGGCACTTCCGCTCGAGCGCCTGCACCATGTGCGTGGCGAACTTCGCCGCGACCTCGCGCGAGACCTTCGCCGTGACGTTGGGGTTGCCGTCGCGGTCAGAGCCGATCCAGCTGCCGGGGTGGAAGAACGCCGGGCACACGGGCGGCACGGAGCCGGCGTACTCGCCGAGCACCCAGTCGTCGAAGCGGCGGTACACCTCGGGCACGGTGTCGAAGAGCGTGTTGTCGAAGATGTCGATGATCGTGTCGGCTTCCTCGATGGGCGTCGGCTTCTTGGCCGCCGTGGGGCTCGTGCGCACGAGGGCATCGATCTCCTGCAAGAGGTGCCGCTCGTTCTCCACGAGCGCCGAGCCGCCCAGGTTCGCGTGGTCGGCGAGCAGCCGCGAGATGCGACGGATCTTGCCCTCGACCGCGCGGCGGCGCGCCTCGGTGGGATGCGCCGTGAACACGGGGTGGAACTCGAGCGTGGAGAGCAGCTGCGTCGCGGGGCCGCCGCCGAGCTCGCGCACGAGCTGGTCGTAGGCCACGGTGAGCTCGTTCGTGGGGTCGACGGCGGCGTCGATCGACACGGCGCGCTCGCGCTCGAGGAGCGTCTCCACGCGGTAGTGCTCCTCCGAGAGGTTCGCGAGGTGGAAGAACGACGTGAACGCGCGCACCACGACCTGCGCGTCATCGAGCGAGAGCCCGTCGATGAGCGCGACGGCGTCGCGGAACGCGGCGGCGCTCGGCCCCGGGCCGGTCGGGACGCCCTGGGCGTCGGTCTCCTCGCCCGCCGCCGTGCCGCCGGGGTCGCCCTCGTTGGCATGGATCACGCTGTTGAGCAGGCGGTCGAACAGGTCGCAGATATGCGGGTCGTAATCGCGCAGCACCGAGCGCTCCAGGCGCAGGAACAGCGCCAGGCTGTCGCGCAAGCGCTCGGGCAGCTCGATCTCGGCGTAGCTCTGGAATACCGCGTCGGTGTCCATCGCGCCGAGCTTGTGCCCCTGATGGCTCGCGTCTCTTTCGATCATGGTACCTCCTCCATGGGAAATGGTGTCAGTCACCTATCTATCACGCGCCCAGCAGGCGGGAGCGCACCGCGGCGACGACCTCGTCGCGCGGCACGAGCGCCTCGTCGTGCGTCGTCATGTCGCGCAGGCGCACGGCGCCCTGGGCGAGCTCGTCGCCGCCCACGACGGCGATGAGCGCGCAGCCGAGCTTGTCCGCCTGCTTGAACTGGCTCTTGAGCGAGCGCCCCTGGTAGTTCGCCTCGCAGCGGATGCCTGCGGCGCGCAGCTCGTGGGCGATCGAGAACACCGCGTCGCGCGTCTCGTCGCCCGCGTTCGCCACGTAGATGCTCGGTGCGACCTCGTCGGCCAGGGGGACGCCGAACGCCTCGAGGGCGAGCAGGGCGCGCTCGAAGCCCACGGCGAAGCCCACGCCGGGGGTCGGCTTGCCGCCCTCGAGCTCGACGAGGCCGTCGTAGCGCCCGCCGCCGCCGATGGAGCCCACGCCGGCGCCCGGCGCCTCGACCTCGAAAACCGTGCGCGTGTAGTAGTCGAGGCCGCGCACGAGCGTCGGGTCCTCCACATAGGCGATGCCCGCCGCGTCCAGATAGCGCTTGACCTGCTCGTAGTGGTCGCGGCACGCGTCGCACAGCTCGTCGCGCATGAGCGGCGCGCCCTGCATGACCTCGCGGCAGTGCTCGTTCTTGCAGTCGAACGCACGCAGCGGGTTGAGCTCGGCGCGCTCGCGGCACTCGTCGCACATCTCGTCCGCGTGGTCGAGGATGAACGAGCGCACGCGGTCGCGGTAGGCCGGGCGGCACGCCGGGTCGCCCATGGAGTTGATGAGCAGGCGGAGCTTCGAGAGGTCGAAACCCATGCGCCGGTAGAGCTCCATGAGCATGATGATGCACTCGGCGTCGGCCGCCGGGTCGGGCGCGCCGAGCCACTCGATGCCCACCTGGTGGAACTGGCGCAGGCGCCCCTTCTGCGGGCGCTCGCCGCGGAACATCGCCTCGGCGTAGTAGAGCTTCACGGGCGAGCCGCCCTGCGGCACGAGGTTGTTCTCCACCACGGAGCGCACGACGCCCGCCGTGCCCTCGGGGCGGAGCGCCAGGCGCTGCTTGGGCTTGAGCCCCGCGTCCGTCCCCTCGCCGAGCGCGCGCTCGAGGTTCGCGCCGGAGAAGACGCGGAACATCTCCTTGCGCACGACGTCCGTCGACTGGCCGATGCCGTGCACGAACACGTCGAGCTGCTCGATGGCCGGCGTCTCGATGGGCTCGAAGCCGTACGGCTCGAACACCTCGGCCGCGATGCGCTGCATGCGCTGCCAGGCGCGCATCTCGCGCCCCATGAGGTCGCGCGTACCCTCTGCCTTCTGTGCCTGCATAGTGCGCCCTTTCACCTTCTCTGATCCACCCAGGTGCAATGTAAAATAACCCCTGGGGTAATTTTACACCGAGCGTGGTACCGTTATGCCAGGTGTAAACATACCACGAGCGGAGGAAGCCCCATGCATCAGTTACGCAATGATTACAGCGAGGGCGCGCACCCGCGCATCCTGGACGCGCTCGTGCGCACGAACCTCGAGCAGACCGTGGGCTACGGCGCGGACGAACACTGCGCGCGGGCGGCGGAGCTCATCCGGGCCGAGATCGGCCAGCCGGATGCGCACGTGAGCTTCGTCCCCGGCGGCACGCCCGCGAACATCCTCGCCATCACGGCGCTCACCGAGGAGTTTGAAGGGCCGCTCTGCGCGGCGGACGCCCACCCCACCGCGCACGAGACGGGCGCCATCGAGGCGCACGGGCGGCGCCTGCTCGCCACGCGCGACCCCTTGGGACGGCTCACCTGCGACGGCATGGAGCCCCTGTGGGAGGCGGCCTGCGCGATGGGCGCGGCCACCACGCGCCCCGGCATGCTCTACTTCTCGCACACGAGCGAGCTCGGCTACGTGTACACGCGCGCGGAGTTCGATGCCCTCTGCGACTGGGCGGAGGCGCGCGACCTCGCGATCTACGTGGACGGCGCGCGCATGGCGAGCGGCTGCACCGCGCAGGGCGGCGACCTCACCATCCAGCACATCGCCGCGCGCGCCGACGCCTTCACCCTGGGCGGTACGAAGAACGGCATGCTCTTCGGCGAGGCACTCGTGCTGAGCCCCCGCACCGCGCGCGGCCGGCGCGCCATCGAGCGCATCCCCTACCTCACGAAGCGCGCCGGTCAGCTCACCGCCAAGGGTCGCGTCATGGGCGTGATGTTCGAGGCGGCCTTCGACCCCGCGACGCGCGACGAGACGGGCGCGGTGCTCTACTGGCAGACGGCGCGCCACGCGAACGCCATGGCCTGCCGCCTGGCCGCCGGGCTTACGGCCGCGGGGTTCGAGCCCGTCATCGAGACCACGGGCAACCAGCAGTTCTTCTGGGCCGAGTGCGAGGTGGCCGAGCGGCTTTCGGCCGCCCTGGGCTGCGAGCTCATGGCGGGCGACGACCCCGCCGGCCGCGGGCGCGTCATCGCGCGCTTCGTGACGAGCTGGGCTACGCCCGAGGCGGCCGTGGACGAGGCCGTCGCGTTCGCGCAGGGGCTCTAGGGGCGGGGCGCGGCAGACGGCCCGGGGCGCGACCGGGACACTCGCCCAGGACGCGACCGGAGCGGCCGCGGCGCACCCAGGCCCGTCCGCCCGCTCAGCACTCCCCCGCCGCAAGAGAAAACGAGGCGGAAGCCCACCCGGAGCTTCCGCCTCGCCTGCGTTTCAAACCCTTGCGGGCAGCCCGGGCACGCCCGGCGCCGCGCGCCTTAGGGCACCTGGGCGACGTACACGACGTTCGTCGAGACTTCCTTGCCGTTGTACTCGACCTTCACCGCCGGGTCGCCGGCCGTCACGACCACGAGGTCGTCCTGCTTGGCGATACCCGTCATCTTGGCCTCGACCATGGCGTTGTCCACCACGTAGGCGAGGCTTCCCACCGAGCGGCCGGACAGCATGGGCTCGACGCCCCAGTACACGGTCATCTTCGTCACGGCCCACTCGTTCGGCGTCACGGCCTGGATGGGCAGGACGGGACGGAAGTTCGAGACGAGGCGCGCGGAGCGGCCGGAGTTCGTGGGCGTGAGGATCGCCTTGGCGCCCACGTTGAAGGCCGTGGTCACCGCGGAAAGGCCCACGGCGGCGTTCACGAGGTTGCGGCCGGGGTCGATCGCATCGAAGTCGAACGGCTTGTGCTCGGGCATCGTGGCCTCGGTGGTGAGCGCGATCTGCGCCATCATCTTCACGGCCTCGAGCGGGTACTTGCCGGCCGCGGACTCACCGGAGAGCATGGTGGCGTCCGTGCCGTCGTCGATCGCGTTCGCGACGTCCGTGACCTCGGCGCGCGTCGGGCGCGGGTTGCGGATCATGGAATCGAGCATCTGCGTGGCCGTGATGACCGGCTTGCAGGCGGCGTTGCACTTGCGGATGATCTCCTTCTGGATGGTGGGGCACACCTCGGGCGCGACCTCGACGCCTAGGTCGCCGCGAGCCACCATGATGCCGTCGGACTCCTTCAGGATCTCGTCGAAGTGGTAGACCGCGAGCGCGCACTCGATCTTCGGGAAGATGTCGACGTGCTTGCCGCCGTTCTCGCGGCAGAGCTTGCGGATCTCGCGCACGCCCTCGGCGTCGCGGATGAACGACGCGGCGATGAAGTCGATGCCCTCCTCGAGGCCGAAGAGGATGTCGGCGCGGTCCTGCTCGGTGATGCTCGGCAGCGAGAGGTGCGCGTTCGGGACGTTCACGCCCTTCTTCTCGCCCAGGCTGCCGCCGTTCTCGACCGTGCAGTAGATGTCCTGGCCCTCGATCTTGTCGACCGTGAGGCCGATGAGGCCGTCGTCGATGAGGATCGTGCCGCCCACGTGCACCTCGCGCGGGAGCTCGAGGTGGTCGAGGTAGAAGTGCTCGGAGGTGCCCAGGAGCTCCTCGCTCGTCTCGGCGGCGGTCACCACGACCTTGGAGCCGGTCTCGAGCTGCACCTTGCCGTGACCCTCCAGGAAGCCCGTGCGGATCTCGGGGCCCTTCGTGTCGAGGAGGATGCCGACGGGGATGCCGAGCTCGTGCGAGATGCGCTTCACGCGCTCCATGCGCTCGTGATGCTCCTCGTGGCTCCCATGGCTGAAGTTGAAGCGGGCGACGTTCATGCCCGCGAGGATCATCTCGCGCAGGATGTTCTCGTCATCGCACGCCGGGCCCATCGTGCACACGATCTTGGTGCGTTTGTTCATGCATGCCTCCATCTCGGCCTACCTTCGAAATCGCGCTCCTATATGACACATCGCTTCCAGTCTAGCAAACGTGCCGGCGATTCGCGGCAACCCCTGACGATTGCTTAACAAAATGCAGCACGAGGGGAACAAAATTGCCCTGATGCGGGCATGGAGGACGGGCGCGCAGGGGATGTGGCCGCACGATGCGTGGTACCCTAGCAGCCGGTACCGGGATTACGGACGGGGGTTTCTCATGGAGCTGCTCAAGGAATTCTGCGCCGAGAACATGGCGCGCGTGCCCGCCGCGATCGAGGCGGGTGCCCGGCGCATCGAGCTCTGCGACAACCTAGCGGTGGGCGGAACCTCGCCGAGCGCAGGCGTCATCGCAGGCGCCGTGGCGTGGTGCCGGCCACGGGACGTCGCCGTCATGGCGATGGTGCGGCCGCGCGGCGGGGACTTCGTCTACACGGATGCCGAGCGCGACATGATGCGCCTCGATGCGCGCCTGGCGCGGGCGTTCGGCGTGACGGGCGTGGTGTTCGGCTGCCTCACGGGCGACGCGGATGCGGGCTACCGGCTCGATGACGCCTTCTGCGCCGAGCTCGTGGCGCTGGCCAAGGAGCCGCTCGCGCAGGCGGACGCGCTCTTCCCGGGAGCTGCGACCGAGCCCGTCGCGGTCACCTTCCACATGGCGTTCGACGAGCTCGACGCCGCCGAGCAGCTGCGCGCGATCGACGTCCTGGCGGGCCTGGGGGTGGAGCGCATCCTCACCCACGGCGGGCGCGCGGGCACGCCCATCAGCGCGAACTATGCGCGCCTGCGCGAGCTCATCGCGTACGCGGACGGGCGCCTCACCATCCTGCCCGGCGCGGGCATCACCTACGAGAACGTGGACGAGGTGGCGCGCGAGCTCGGCGTGGCGGAGTGCCACGGCACGAAGATCGTGCGCATCGGGTAGCGCCGAGCGCCTCTCATACAGGAGCGGCGATCATACAGGAGCGGCGAACAACCGCGGCATACAGCAGCAGCCGGGTGGATGCGCGCGATCGGCATCCACCCGGCTGCTTTGCGTTGGCTCTTGGTGCTTGTGGGCCAAAACTGAGCAGTTTTCAACCTGAAATGTGCTCGTTTTTGGCCCCGAGGGTGTCTGGTGCGGCGTTTCGGCTGCCTGGCGCGACCCCTAGGCCGTCCGACGCGGACCCTAAGCCGCCCGGCACAGGGTTTCAGGCGCCCGTTCCCGTGCCTCAGCCTCCCGTCCCGGCGCCCCGCTTACGCGCGGCCCACGGAACCGAGGTTCTCCATACGGATCTTAACGATGTTCGTGATCTCGGCCATGCCCTGCTTGGCGGGCTTCTTCGGGTCGAACACGCCCGGGTTCTCGGCCATGAACGCCATGTAGCCCTTAGTGTAGGCCTGGCGCAGCTCGGTGGCGTAGTTCACCTTGCAGATGCCGTTCTTCACGGCCTCGGCCACCTGCTCGTCCGGCACGCCGGAGGTGCCGTGCAGCACGAGCGGCACGTCCACGGCGGCGCGGATGGCCTTCACCACGTCCTGCTCGATGTGCGGGGTCTCGGTGTAGACGCCGTGCGCGGTGCCCACACCGATGGCGAGCGAGGTGCAGCCGGTGCGCTCGACGAACTCGCGCGCCTCGTCCGGGTCGGTGTAGGGGTTCTCGCCCTCGACCGCCGGGCCATCGTCCTCCTTGCCGCCGACCTTGCCGAGCTCGGCCTCCACGGGCACGCCCATGGCGGCGCCCACCGCGGCGACGGACTTGGTGAGGGCGATGTTGTCCTCGAAGGACTCGTGGCTGCCGTCGATCATGACGGAGGTGTAGCCCACGCGCAGCGCCTGCATGCAGCGGTCGAAGCCGTCGCCGTGGTCGAGGTGGAGGGCCACCGGCACGCTCGCGCGCGCGGCCGCAGCGCTCACCATGCCGTAGAAGTAATCGAGGCCGGCGGTCTTGATGGTGCCGGGCGTCGTCTGCATGATCACGGGCGACTTCGTCTCCTCGGCGGCAGCGAGCACCGCCATGACGAACTCGAGGTTCTCGACGTTGAAGGCACCGACGGCGTAGTGGTTCTTCTGTGCGTCGAGCAGCATGTCCTTGGTCGTAACGAGCATGGTGTCTCCTCTCCTCTGCCCGCGGTACCCCTGCACCCCGGGCTGACCGATGCCTTTATTTTAGGGGGTTACCTGCATGAATCCAGAGCCGAGTTATCGGCGTGCGGGCGAAAATGGCAAGCAAACGCAGACGATGCGCACGGCCGGATGGGACGCGGCGCGCTCGGGTGCTTTCGCTTTGCAGCGCGGACGTCGGCCAGTCGCTCGAAACTTTCCAAAGGAAAGCAAAGACAATGTGCTACCTTATCTTTAACGATAGAAAAGACAACATCGTTTCTTCACATTAGTGGTCGAGGCGACTTGTCGGGACGGGGCCGCTCGCTGCGGCACGCGTCGAAAAGGAGCTGAGCGCGGCGCGCCCGGCACCCACCGAAGTCGCCCCCGCACCGCGCCCGCCGAATGCAGAGGAGAACGCATGCCCACCATCCCCCACGCAACGCCCGAGGAGCGCCAGGCCGCCATCCTCTCCATGCTCGCGGAGTCGGCGTCGGTGCAGGTCGCGCAGATCTCGGAGGCCTTCGGCGTGTCCCGCGTCACCGCCCGCGCCGACCTTGACGCCCTCGCCCGCGCCGGTAAGCTCCGCCGCACGCACGGCGGTGCCATCTCGCTTTCCAAGACGCTTACCGTCTCAATCCAGGACAAGCGCGTGAACGTGAACGCCGAGGCGAAGCAGGCCATCGCACGGGCGGCCATCGGCTTCGTAAGCGACGGCGAGTCGGTGCTCGTCGATTCGGGCACCACCGCGCTCGAGTTCGTCCGCGCGCTCGCCGCACAGCATACCGGCGTCACCGTCGTGACCGACGATTTCAGCATCGCGGATTACATCGACCGCTCCGCGCCGTCGCTCGAGGTGATCATCCTGGGCGGTAGCCTGCGCAAAGGGCACCGCTACATCACGGGGCCGCTTACCCTGCGCATGCTCGAGATGCTCCACCCGGACAAAGCGTTCATCACGCCCACCTCGTACGTGCCCGGCCGCGGCCTCATGACGAACAACCAGGAGATGGCCGAGCTCAAGCGCTCGTTTCTCACCTGCGCCAAGGAAACCTATGTGCTCATGGACGCCTCGAAGATCGACGCGCCGGGGCTTCTGTGGTTCGGCACGCTCGAGCAGGTGGATACGATCATCATGGACGCCGACCCGAACGGCATCGTCGCCGCGGAAGCCGAGGAGGCGGGCAGCCGGCTCCTCATCGCATGAGCGGTAACCCGAAGCCCGGCGAAACCCGGCATCGGGCTACCGCCCAGCACAACCGTTAGACCTCGGTGACCTCGACCGAGGCGTAGACCTCGCCCCACTTGTCCATGACGAGGTGGCCGGTCTGCGGGTCCATGGCGTTGAGCTTGCCGCAGGTATTGCCGCAAGCGAGCACCGCGACATCGTCCATGCCGGCGGCGATGGCGTGGGCGAAGCCCGCGACCGTCGAGTCACCGGAGCCGGTGGCGTTCACTGCTTGGATGGGCGGCGTGGTGACGCGGTAGCGGTGCCCGTCGTGGAAGGCCACGGAGCCGGCGG
This sequence comes from [Collinsella] massiliensis, assembly GCF_002161605.1. Taxonomy (NCBI): domain Bacteria; kingdom Bacillati; phylum Actinomycetota; class Coriobacteriia; order Coriobacteriales; family Coriobacteriaceae; genus Enorma; species [Collinsella] massiliensis. Next base: position 111,131 of record NZ_NFIE01000001.1, read on the forward strand.
CGCCCATGGTCACGACGACCCACGCCACGCCCTGGAACCGCGGGTCGGCAGCCACGGCGTCGCCGAGCGCGGCGGCCTCGTCCGTGGTGAAGGCGGTGCCCAGAAGCGCGTTGATCTCGGTAAGGTTCGGCTTCACGAGCGTGGGCTTCACGTCCGCGGCGAGTGCGGCGTCGAGCGCAGCACCCGAGGTGTCGAGCAGCACGGGCTTGCCGGCGCGCACGGCCGTTTCCACCATGCCCGCATAGCACTCGGCCGGCACGCCCTTGGGCAGGCTGCCCGAGATGGTCACGCAGTCGGCCTGCTGCACGAGCTCGGCATAGTTCGCGAGGAACGCCTCGAGCTCCTCGGTGCTCACGGTGGGGCCGCTCTCCAGAAGCTCCGTCTGGTTGCCGTCGTGCAGCAGCGCGATGCACGTGCGGCTCTCGCCCGCGATGGGCGTGAAGCGATGCGGGATGCCGTCGGCGTCCATGAGCTCGCCCAGGTACGCGCCTGCGTGCCCGCCCAAAAGCCCCGTCGCCACCACGTCGTCGCCCAGCTGCACGAGCACGCGGCTCACGTTGAGCCCCTTGCCGCCCGCCGTCTTCTGCGGCGTCACGCGGTTCACGTTGTCGACCACGAGGTGCTCGACCTCGTAGCGCGTGTCGATCGACGGGTTCATGGTCACGGTTAGTATCACGGTACCCTTCCTTTCCAAGCGCGCGGGAGGCCCGGCAAGGCGCTCGCGCCCGCCGCGCCCCCGCTTCAACCCCCGCTAGTACTCAGCGAGCCTGTCCTTGAACTGGTCGAGCAGGCGCTGGTTGAACTCCGGGCCGCCGTCCACGTTCGCGCTCATGTAGAGCGGCGGCACCACGCCGCGCTCGAGCAGGATGTCGAGCGACTCCATCACCACGCAGTCGAGCAGCAGGCAGCCGGTGTAGAGCGACGTGCCGCCCACCTTCGTGGGGATGCCCTCGACCTCGAGCGCCGCGTCGCCGAAGGAGCTCTTGTTGTCAAGCACCACGTCTGCGCACTCGAAGAGGCGCTTGCCGCTCTTGCTGCGCGACGTGCCCGCGGCGGAGACCTCGCGCGCCGTCACGGCGATGACGGGGATGCCCGCCTCCTGCGCGTGCATCGCGAGCTCCACGGGCAGGGGGTTGCGCCCGGAGTTCGAGATGAGCACGAGGCAGTCCTCCGGACGCACGTCGAGCTTGAGCCAGAACTGGTCGCCCACGCCGTCGAGCATCTCGTAGATGCCGAGCGCCGGCTCGCGCACGATCTTCGTCTGGATGTAGCCGCCCGCGCGGCCGCAGATCTCGAGCGCGTTGGCATGGCTGTGGCCCGAGCCGAACGCGCGGATGATGCCCCCGCGCTCGATGACGTCGGCGAAGATCACGGCGGCCTGGTGGATGGCCTCGTCCTGGCCGTCCGTCACCTCGGCGAGGCGGCGGATGATCTCGGCCTTGAAGCGCTCAGCGGTCTTGAGCACGGTTTCCTCCTTCATAGGGCGGCGGCACGAGATGCGCTCATCGTCGCGCCGCCGCTAAGCCTGTCCCCAAATATGGCAAAAGGTAACGTTTTGAACCCGTCCCTTAATGAACCAGGGTGCCGCCGACGTAGGTCGCGGCGAGCGTCATATCGGCGTTGAAGATCGTGAGGTCGGCGGCGCGGCCGGGCTTGATGGAGCCGCACACGTCGTCGATGCGCGCCGAGCGCGCGGCGACCTCGGTAGCCATGCGGATGGCCTGGTCGGCGGTCACGATCTGCCAGTCCACCATGTTCTTCACGCCCTTGGCGAGCGTGAGCACCGAGCCCGCGATGGAGCCCGTGGTGCCGTCCTCGTTGAGCAGGTAGCAGAGGCCGCCCTTCATGACCACGGGCAGGCCGCCCGACACGTACTCGCCCTCCGGCATGCCGCCGCAGATGAGGCAGTCCGTGATGGGCACGCAGTGCTGCCAGCCCTTGGCGTCCACGAGCGCCTTCACGGCGGCGGGCACCACGTGCTTGCCGTCGACGATGATCTCGGCGTACGTCTCGGGCGTCGTCATGGCGCAGCCCGTCACGCCCGGGTCGCGGTGGTGCAGGCCGCGCTGACCGTTGTAGGTGTGGACGAAGCACGTGGCGCCGGCGTTCACCGCGGCGAGCGACTCGTCGTAGGTCGCATCGGAGTGCCCGATCGCGGTCACGACGCCCTTCGCGTCGAGGGCGGCGATGTAGTCGGCAGCCCCCTCCTTCTCGGCCGCGAGCGCGCTCTTCTTGATGCGCCCGCCGGCGGCCTCCTGCCAGCGGTCGAACACCTCGACGTCCGGCGCGATGAGGAAGGCGGGGTTCTGCGCGCCCACGTGCGCCTCGGTGAAGAACGGCCCCTCGAGGAAGATGCCGCCGATGCGCGCGCCCGGGAAGTCGTCCGCGCGCGCCTCGTCGGCCGCGGCGATGGCGGCGCAGGCGCGCTCGATGTCCTCGGGCGACTCGGTGAAGGTCGTGGGTAGCCACGTGGTGGTGCCGGCCTGGGCGAGCGCGATGCTCGAATCGTCGATGCTCGCGGGGTCGCAGTCCGTGGTGGCATGGTTATGGAAGCCGTGAATGTGCGTGTCCACGAGGCCGGGGGCGACCGTCGCGCCCGGGTACTCGACGATGTCGCACGCGGGAGCCTCGGCCGACCACGAGCCGAACACGCCGTCCTCGATGGTGAGGTACCCGCCCTGCATGGACGCGCCCGGAAGCACGAACCTATCGGCGGAGATGGCGAACTTCATAGCGAACTCCTCTCGGAAGGTGAAACTCCGGTGATGTCTCGGTGCCCGGCACCTCGGCATCGCCCGATGCGCGGTGATAAAAAGGTGACTGACACCAAATTATCACCGCGGCAACTATGATGCGTTACGCCTCGAACTCGTGGATGATGACGCCCTTCACCACGCGGTTCACGGTACCGGTGGGGCTCGGCGTGTCGGGGGTGTTGCCCACGCGCACGGAGTTGAGGAGCGAGACGGCCTGGGCCACCATCACGAACGGCAGCGCGAGGTAAGCCTCAGGCAGCGCCTCCTCACCGGAGAAGGTGAAGGACTCGCCCGCGAAGAGCTCGCCGGCGTCCTGCTGGATGGCGATGGTCTTCTGCGCGATCTCGTCGCCCGCGATCTCGTTCAGGATGTCGAGGTCGTACTTGCGCGTGTAGGGGTCGTTCGACACGAACACGAACACGAGGGTCTTCTCGTCCACGAAGCTCTTCGGCCCGTGGCGGTACCCCATGCAGCTATCCCACGAGGTGGCCACGAGGCCGTGCGCGAGCTCGAGGATCTTGAGCTGCGCCTCCTGGGCGAGGCCCACGTAGGAGCCGGAGCCCAGGTACGTCACGCGGTTGAAGTCGCCCGCCAGGAAGGCCGCGACCTCGTCCTCGCGCTCCACGACCGTGCGGCCCAGGCGCGCGGCCTCGCGCACCCACGCGAGCTTCTGCTCGTCGGAGGCGGTGTCGAAGATGAGGGTCGTGAGCAGCGCCATGCAGCTGTAGCTGCCGGTCATGGCGAAGCCCTTGTCGTTCGCGCGCGGGATGAGCAGCGTGAGGGCGTCCGGGTCGCCGGCGCTCTCCACGGCGAGCTTGCCCTCGGGGGCGCAGGTGATGTTCAGGAACTTGATGTTCTTGACGAACTTGCGCGCCACGTCCACGGCGGCGAGGCTCTCGGGGCTGTTGCCGGAGCGGGCGAAGGACACGAGCACGGTGGGCTCGTCGGGGTTCAGGAAGTCGCGCGGGGCGGAGACGATATCGGTCGTGGCGATGGGCTTGAAGTCGTACGTCGCGACGTCGCCGGCATGGCGGAGGTAGGGCGCCACGGTGTCGCCCACGTAATCCGACGTGCCCGCGCCGGTGAAGATCACCGACGTGCGGCCCTCGGCCATGGCGTTCGCCTCGGCGAGGAACGCCTCGATGGCCTCCTTGTTATCCGCGTAGATCTGGAACGTGTCCTCCCAGAGCTCGGGCTGCTGCTTGATCTCGGCGGTGGTGATGTCCGCCCCGAGCGCCTTCAGCTCCTCCAGGCCTTTCTCGAACATGGTTGGTACCCTTCTATCGTGCGCGCGCCCGGCAGCGAGCGCGCCGGCTACTCACCGCGATGGTGGTAGACCTTGTATTTGAACTGGTCCGCGCGGGCTACCGAGAGCGTGTACTCCACGATCTCGTTGCTCGCGTTATACGTGGTGCGGACGAGGTCGAGCACGGGCGCGCCCTCGTTGATCCCGAGCAGGTGCGCGTCCGCGGAACGCGCGATGCTCGCGAAGAACTCCTCCTCCGCCACCTTGATCTTCTCGTGGTAGACGCCCTCGATGATCTCGTAGAGCGGCATGCTCTCCAGAAGCGGCCGCTTGAGCGTGAGGAACTTGCGCATGGGCAAGTACGTGCGCTCGACCATCATGGGGATGTCGTCTGCGGAACGCAGGCGCTTGAGCTTGAAGAGCTTGTCGTTCTCGCGCACGCCCAGATGGTCGGCGAGGTTCGCGTCGGCGAGGATCTCGCTGAACTCCAGGATCGTGGTATGCGGGACGCGCCCCATCTCGCGCATCTGCTCGGTGAAGCTGTACGACTGCATGAGGTTCGTCGTCTGCGCCGAGCGGTCCGCGACGAAGGTGCCGCGGCCGTGCTGGCGGACGACGAGCCCGAGCTGCTCGAGCTCCTGCAGGGCAAGCCGAACCGTCGTGCGCGAAAGGCCATAGCGTTCCGAGAGCTCGCGCTCGGAGGGCATGAGGTCGCCCGGGCGGTACTCGTACTCGATCTTCTCGGACAAGATGTCGACCAGCTGGTCGTAGAGCGGCTGGCGCCGCATCGTTACCGCCATAGATTCGCCTCCCTCACGCGTGTTCCGAACACATATCGCTCCGATCGCGGAGCGGTCTTACATCTCATCGTCCTCGTCGTCGCCCATGGGCTCGAGCTTCTTGTGGCACACGCCCGCGGTGCCCACCGTGACAGCGGCCTCGGCCGTCTCCTCGGCGGTGGCGTAGGCGCCGCGCATGACGATGAGCTCGATGAGCATGGGCAGGTTCACGCCGGCGACGACCTCGACGTTGTCGATGACCTGGGACGCGAGCATGGCCTGGTTGAACGGGGTGCCGCCGAGCAGGTCGCAGAACACCACGACGCCGTCGCACTCCTCGCGCAGCTCGGAGATGGCGGCACGCAGGTCGGCCGCGTAGGTATCGGTGCTCGTGCCGTCGAAGGGAACGGCCTTGAACGCGGGCGTGTCACCCGCAACCATATCGACGGCGCTCTTCACGCCCAGCGAGAAGTTGCCATGGCCAGTGAGAATGAAACCGATCATGTTCGTGTCCTTTCCTACACACACGATTCCCTGCGGCGACCCCATCTGCTTGCCTAGGGCGCGAGTGGTAACTGGTTACTACCAGCTATGCTAAATGATGAAGGCGAACGGTCCCGCAAGCAGAACAAAGACGCATGCGCCCTCCTTACCGAACTCCGTTCGCCGCGCACCCACCCGGGCATCGCGCCCGCGCGGAACGCGCCGCGAACCTACTTGCCGTCCGCGGTCTCGGACGGCTCGCCGGGCTTCTCCTCAGCCTGCGCGCCTTTCGGGCGCGGCATAGAGTTCTCGGCGATGAACTGCTTGAGGAGCCCCTCGTAGTAGCGCGCCTTCTCGCGGTTGCCGGCGTTGCGGTACTGCTTCGCGATGAGCATGTACAGCTTCGCCCGAGCCTCCGGTGCGGCGGTATCCACGAGCTCCTCCATGCGCTCGATGCAATCGTGCCGATTGCCGAGCATGATGTCGTACGTGAGCTGCATATCCTTGACGACGGACTCGTCGCAGACGCCCTTCGCCTCCTGGAGCAGCTCCTTCGCGCGCTTCTTGTCCTCGATGGACACGTAGTAGTTGAACGCGAGCGCCACCGTCTGCGCGTGGCGCTTCTTCGAGGATCGCATGCGCAGCATGAGCTCAATCATGCGGGTCGCCAGCTCGCGCTCGCCGCGCGCGTCGTGCACCATGAACCGCCACTGGTACTGCTTGTACGTGGGGAACAGGATGCGCGGCAGCAGCTTGTTGAGCGTGTCGAAGCAATCGTCGAAGAGACCGGTCGCATAGAGCATCTCGACCTTCACCTCATAATAGCGGCGCAAGAGCGTCGTCGCTACGAAATAGACGAGGAGGAAAACGAGGAAGACGATGACTTCTGGTCTCACGATGGGTTACCTTCCCTTGCTTCTCGGCGCTCGGAGACGCCTGCCGGCGCAGTGCCATGATAGCGAAAAACGGGCGCGCACCTCTGGGAGAACGCGACGGAGCATATGCCCGCCTTGAGGAGCGCGCCCGTTTGCGACTCACGCAGAGCAAGACCCCGCCCGGCACCCGGTTACCCGGGTGCCGGGACGAGAACCTAGACTCCTTAGCCCTTGGCGATCCAGCCGAGGCCGCCGAGGATGATGGCCAGGATGAGGACGATGAAGATCGCCTTCGTCGAGGTCATGCCCTTCTTGCCGAGGAGCCAGTACACGAAGCCGACGAGGGCGGCGGGCACGAGCTTCGGGCAGATCATGTTGGCGATGTGCTGGAGGTCGACGGTGACGCCGCCCAGATCGATCGGGGCGGAGATCACGATGCCGACGTTGGTGGACACGAGGGCGCCCACCATGAACACGCCCATGACGGTCGCGGCGTCGGTGATGGCGTTGAGCTGGTCGCTCATCGTGGTGACGAGCTTCATGCCCTGATCGTAGGCGATGTAGGTCTGCTTGCAGCGGAACCAGTCGACCACGATGTTCACGGCGATCCAGATGAAGATGCCGAGCGGGTTGCCGGCGGCGGCCATGTTAGCGGCGAGCGCGCCGAAGATCGTCGGCAGCAGCGAGCCGAAGATCGAGTCGCCGATGGAGGCGAGCGGGCCCATGAGGCCGGTCTTCAGGGAAGCGACGGTCTCGAGGCTCTCCATGCCCTCCTCTTCCTCGATCGCCAGGTCGATACCGGTGATGATCGTGTTGAGGAAGTTGGAGGTGTTGAAGAACGGGGCGCAGTGGGTGCGCGCGGCGATCTTCAGCTCTTCGGTGTTGTCCCCGTAGATCTTACGGAGCTGCGGAAGGATGATCCACAGGTAACCGGTGTGCTGCATACGCTCGTAGTTCCAGCCAGCCTGGAAGCCGACGAGGTTGCGGCGGTTGATCTGCTGGAAGTCGGCCTTCGTGAGCTTATAGCCCGTGGTGCCGTTCGGAAGCTTAGAGCTCATCGTCGTCATCTCCCTCCACGGCGGCAGCAGCGGCGGGCGCAGCGGCGGCCGCCTTATGCTGCGTGTAGTAGATGTAGGCAAGCGCGAAGCCGATGAGGGCGATCGTCAGCATGGACAGCGAGTTGTAGTCGCCGCCGGTGATGTCCGCCTCCGTGATGGTAGCCACGGTCGTAAGGTCGCCAGCGATACCCGCGACGCTCGTGAACAGGGTGCCCAGGAGGGCGGCGATCACGAAGCCGAGGATCAGGTAGGCGATGTGCTTCTTGACGGGCAGGTAGCGGAGCAGGATGGCGAAGCCCACGGCGGGCAGCGCGCCGCCCGCGACGGTCAGGCCAGCGCCGAGCCAGGCGAAGTCGCCGTTGAGCGCGGCGGTGATGGCCTCAACGACCGGCTGGCCGAAGGCGAGGGCCAGGAACACCGGGATCATACGGCTGAGGCACCAGGAGACGGCACCGAGCCAGTAATGGAAGTTGTAGGCGTTCCAGTTCATCTTCTCCACGTCGGCATCGCACATGTGGCCGAAGAACGTGTTGGCGAAACGGCCGGCGATGTCGGTGTACACCAGGATGGCAGCCACGGGCACGCCCAGGGTCGCGAGCGCGAGCTCGGGATCCATGTGAGCGCTCACCGCGAACGCGGTCGCGATGAGGGTGCCGGAGTTGGCGTCGATACGGGACGCGCCACCGAAGGTGCCGACGCCCAGGATCGTCAGCTGCATCTGGCCGCCGATCAGAAGACCGGTGGTCATGTCGCCCATGATGAGGCCGGTGATGAAGCCGGAGAACACGGCGGAGCCGGCGCTGGAGTACCAGTGCAGCTCGTCCATGATCTGGAATCCGGCGTACGCCGTGAGCAAAATGATTTGCCACCACTGAATCATGGTTTTCCTCCTTCTACAGTTACGAAACGATACGTTCCCACGCTATATACGGCCGCGCATCTCCCCTCGCGGCAGTAGCGCCAAAAGAAATTAGGCCGTGAACTTCTCGGGGTTGTTCTGCGGCGTGAGCTGGATGACCATGGGCACGCCCAGGGCCTCGAGCTCCTTGAGGGCGTCGACGTCGTCCTGGCCGCAGTTGATGTTGCGGTTGTAGGACTTGACGATGTCCATGGAGGTGATGTTGCCGAGGATGATCTCGTCGAACTTCACGCCCGCCTTGACCATCTTGACGTAGGTCTCGGGCTTCTTGACGACGATGAACAGGCGCTGGGCGTCGTACTTGCCCGCGAGGATGTTCGCGCAGGCCTTCTCGGTGGAGAGCACCGAGAGCTTGCAGGTCGCCGGGGTGGCCATGCGAAGCACCTGCTTCTGCATGTCATCGTTGCAAATCTGGTCGTCGACGACCATGAAGCGGCTCACCTGACGAGCGTTGCTCCACAGGTTGCCGACCTGGCCGTGGATGAGACGGAAATCAACACGTGCGCCAACAATCATGTTACTCAACTCCTTCTTTGTCGAGCAGGTTGATGAGGGGCTCAGAGCGCAGGGAGATCGTGCTCTCATACACGCCCTCGGTTTCGAACAAAACGAGCTCGTTCACGCCGGCGTGCGTGAAACCGTGCGGGACGAAGAGCGTCATGATGGGACCAACCTCCCAGAAGCGCCCGACGTTCACCCCGTTCACGAACGCGCAGCCCTTGCCGAAGCCCGTCGTGTCGATAAAGGTGTCAGCGGGTTCGTCGAGCGTGAACTCGAAGCGGTGGAAGGCGGGCTGGCCCTCCTCGAACCCGGCGGAGAAATCGATGCCGGAGATGTCGGTGAGCGGCAGGCAGCGCTGCTCCCACCCGGTGATGAAGTGCAGGTCCGCGCACACGCCTGTGCGGATGCCCTTGTGCTGCGTGTCGGCCAGGAGCTTGTGGCCGTAGCCCACGCGCCCCATGTTCTCCATGAGGATGTCCAGGCGGTTGCGCTCGGCGGGCAGGACGCACTTGATGTCCTCGCCGATGTGCTCCTGGTACTGCGTGGCCACGCAGGCGCCCTCCACGTAGACCTTCGCGCGGTCGCGGCCGTCGATGACGCGGATGCGCTCCTCGGCGTCCTCGGCGACGTCGCGCTCGATCGTCGTGGTGTAGAGCGTGTAGCCGTAGCTCTGGCCCAGGTCCTCCATGGTCTGGGGGTACTGGGAGCGCACGGGCTCGGACAGCGCGTCGAGCACGTTGAAGAGGCTCACGCGGCCGGTCGCGGGGATGTCCTCGATGGCCACGGCCTGCTTCACGAGCGGCTCGGCCGTCCAGGCGTCCGGGTAGAGCTCGCGCACCATGTCGCGCAGCTTGTACCACTTCTCGGTGGGGTTGCCCTCCTCGTTGAGCGGGGCGTCGTAGTCGTAGCTCGTGACCTGGTGGATGTCGTGGGTGTGCCGCGCGGAGCACGCGTTCATGAAGCCGAAGTTCGTGCCGCCGTGGAACATGTAGAGGTTCAGGCCGTCGCCGATCTCCAGGCACTCGCGCACGCAGGCGACGAGGTCGTCCGCGTCGCGGCGGATGACGTTCTCGCCCCAGCGGTTGAACCAGCCGTCCCAGAACTCCATGCACATGAGCGGCCAGTTCTTGCCGTGCTCCTCATGGAAGGCCTTGAGGGCGGCGAGGTTCTCGGCCGAGCGGCTCCCGAAGTTGCCGGTGGCGAGGATGTCGTCGTCGATGAGCGTGCCGGCGCGCAGGCAACCGCGCCACGGGCCGTCCGAGGTGCACAGCGGCACGTCCACGCCGCGCTCGACCATGAGGTCGTGGATGGCGCGCAGGTAGTCCTTGTCCTCGCAGTACGAGCCGTACTCGTTCTCGATCTGCATCATGATGATGTTGCCGCCGTGCGTGATCTGGCGCTCGACGAGGATGGGCATGAGCTGGTCGTAGTAGCGGGCGACGTGCTCGAGGAACTTGGGGTCGCGCGAGCGCGGGCGCATGGTGCGGTCGCGCATGAGCCACGCGGGCAGGCCGCCCCACTCCCACTCGCCGCAGATGTAGGGCGAGGGGCGCGCGATGAACCAGAGGCCGAGCTCGGCGGCCTCGTCGATGAAGGCGGCGATGTCGTTGAAGCCGGTGAAATCGAAGACGCCGGGCTCGGGCTCGATGGTGTTCCAGGTGAAATACGCCTCGACCGTGTTGAACCCCATGGCCTTCAGGTTGTAGAGCGAATGGCGCCAATCGGAGGGGTGCACGCGCACGGGATGGATGGCACCCGAGAGAATCGTGAACGGCTCACCATCGAGGTAGAACTTGTCACGGATCTCAAAGGTATGCATGTTCCCCCTAGCATTTGGCATGTTTGGCACTCGTATCCCTCTCTCGTCCTATCGGCATCGAGGGCAGCATCGTGCCTTCGTGGGTATCAGTATACACATCCTCACCACATTTCTCAAAATAATATGAAGTCGTCTGTGAACGGTATGTTTCGAGCCATGAACGGTTTTGTAAACATTTTCACTGGTAAATCGGTTGTTGATTCGGCGTGATGAGATGATATAGAACAACTTGCCGTTTGAACTGGCCGTCTAAGTGGTTGTAACCACTTAACCAGTACCTATACCAGCTCACTGGTACGTACCAGTGTTCGATGCGCCCCATGGCGGAACCGTTCGCGCGCAAACATACCCGTTTGCGAGCCATGCGTTCAGCCGCATCAAGTGCGGCCCCGATGTGCGCTATCCTACAGGGAGGCTCATGGATAGCGACGGGAGGCCCAGCCATGGTCGAGAAGAGGTCGTTCGGGTCATTCGGCCCCGAGGTACCGCTCGGTACCGGCCGGGGGCAGCGCGCCGCGCATCTTTACATCTTGAGCAACGACGCGCTCACCGTGCGCCTGAGCGACCTGGGTGCCGCGATCGTGGGCATCGATGCCCCGGACGGCACGGGCGAGCTCGCAGACGTGGTGCTCGGCTTCGACGAGGCCGCCGCGTACTATCCCGACAGCCAGGGAACCTACTTCGGGGCGACCGTGGGCCCGAGCGCGAACCGCGTCGAGGGCGCGACGGTGGCCATCGAGGGCGCGACCTACCGCCTGCCCGCGAACGAGGGTGCGAACAACCTGCACACGGACGCCGTGCGCGGCCTGCACGCGCAGCTCTGGCACGCGGAGGCGGACGAGGCGCGCGACCGCGTCACCTTCACCCTCGAGCTTGCGCCCGGAGAGCCGGGAAGCGACCTCGAGCTCCCGGGGCGGCGCGCGTTCAGCGTCACCTATGAGCTCGACGGCCACTGCCTGCGCATGACGTACGAGGCCGCAACCGACGCCCCCACCTTCATCAACCTCACGAACCACAGCTACTTCAACCTTGCCGGGCAGGCGTCCGGCTCGGTGGCGGCGCAGGAGCTCGCGGTCTTCGCCGAGCGCTTCCTGCCCATCGACGGCGCCTCCATCCCCACGGGCGAGCTGCGCCCCGTCGCGGGCACACCGTTCGATTTCCGCGCGCCGAAGGCCATCGGCCGCGACATCGAGGCTGCCGACGAGCAGCTCGAACGGGGCCACGGCTACGACCACTGCTTCTGCATCGACGGCTACGAGCCGGACGACGGCACGGGCGGCCTGCCCGAACCGCGCCTGGCCGCGCGCGCCCTCGACCCCGCGAGCGGGCGCGGCATGGAGCTCTGGACGACGCTGCCGGGCCTCCAGCTCTACACCGGGAACTTCATCGGCGGCGTGGCGGGCAAGGGCGGCCATGTGTACGAGGACCGCGGCGGCTTCGCGCTCGAACCCGAGTTCTATCCCGCCAGCCCCTCGCACCCGGCCTTCCCGTCCGCGATCTTCCGGCCGGGTCGTCCCTACCGCGCCGTCACCGAGTACCGCTTCTTCACGGCCGAGCCCGTCCCAGGCGCGTGATGGCGCGCTGATCCCCGTCACCGTTGAGCCGGATGGCTCACTGAAATCTGTCCCGAATGCGTCAGGAAAGGAATGCGCATGACAACAGCAACGCCCCTCGTCGACCTCTTCGCCGAACGGTTCGGCACGGCGAAGAGCCCCCTGCTCTCCGTGACCGTCCCGGCACGGTCGGAGATCGCCGGCAACCACACGGACCACGAGGGCGGTGACGTCATCGGCGGCGCGCTCGACGCGAACGTCCAGGCCGTGTGCGCCCTGAACGGCACGGATACCGTGCGCGTGGAGAGCGTGGGCTACGGCGGCTTCGAGATCGACCTCGCCGACCTCGCCGCCCGCGAGGACGAGCGCGAGACCACCGCGTCGCTCGCGCGCGGCATGGCCTCCGAGCTCGCCGCGACCGGCCGCGAACCCCAGGGCTTCGACCTCATCATGCGGAGCTCCATCCCCGCGGGCAGCGGGCTGTCGTCCTCCGCGGCGGTCGAGCTCGCCTTCGGCCGCGCCATGGAGGCGCTCTGGGAGGGCGAGCCCATCGACGCCACCGCGCTCGCCAAGATGGCGCAGCGCACGGAGAACGTCCACTTCGGCAAGCCCTGCGGCCTGCTCGACCAGCTCGCCGAGGCGCTCGGCGGCCTCGCCCACATGAGCTTCGCCGACCCCGCCGAGCCGGCGTCCGAGAAGCTCGCCTTCGACTTCGAGGACAAGGGCTACGCGCTCGTCCTCGTAAACGTGGGCAGCGACCACAGCGCCCTCACCGGCGAGTACGCCGCCGTGCCGGGCGAGATGAAGGCCGTCGCCGCCGCCTTCGGCAAGGAGCGCCTGTGCGAGGTCGACTCGGCCGCCTTCGATAGCGAGGTCGTGCGCCTGCGCCACGAGCTCGGCGACCGCCCGGTGCTCCGCGCCCTGCACTACTGGAACGAGCAGGACCTCGTCCTCAAGCGCTGGGACGCCCTCAAGGCCGGCGATATCGACGCGTTCCTCGCCCTCACCCGCGCCTCGGGCGCGAGCTCGGCCATGCTCCTGCAGAACGTCTCGGTGGGCGGCGCGCCCGAGCAGTCCGCAATGGTGGCCCTCGGCCTGGCGCAGCGCCTGCTCGAGGGCGAGGGCGCCTGCCGCATCCACGGCGGCGGCTTCGGCGGCTCCATCCAGGCCTTCGTGCCGGTGGACCGCGTGGACGCCTTCATCACCGGCATGGACGAGTGGTTCGGCGCGGGCGCGTCCCGCCATTACCGCATCGTGAGCGAGGGAGCTGAGTACGCATGGCTGTAGAGAACACCACCCCCGCGGCCGGCGCGCCGCGCGTCGCCGACGACATCAACGAGCTCGTCTCCTACGCCATCGTCCGCGGCATGCTCGCCCCGGAGGACGCCATCTGGGCATATAACGCCATCCTCGAGCGCATCGGCGAGGACGGCCCTGCGGCGCCGAGCTCGGCCGTGTTCCTCGAGAACGGCTACCAGCTCTCCCCCACGCGCGACCTCGCGGAGGACGAGCCCTCCATCGAGATCGCGTTCACCGACGATGAGGCCGCCGGCTTCGACCTTGAGGACTGCATCGAGCGCATCGCGGCCGCGGGCGTCGCGAACGGCCGCGAGGAGGATACCCCATCCGGCCGCGACCGCATCGCCACGCGCGTGATGGACATCCTCATGCCGCGCCCCTCCGAGGTGGACGCGACGTTCGCCGAGCTCTATGACGAGGACGGCGCCGAGGCCGCGACCGATTGGTTCTACCGCCTGTGCTGCGACGCGCGCTACGTGCGCACCGCCGCCATCGCGCGGAACATCGGCTGGACGACGCCCACGCGCTGGGGCGACCTCGAGATCACCATCAACCTCTCCAAGCCGGAGAAGGACCCGAAGGCCATCGCCGCCGCCGGCGCCGCGCCCGCGGGCGAGGCGTACCCGGCCTGCCAGCTCTGCATGGAGAACGAGGGCTACAGCGGCCGCGGCGCGGGTGCCGCCCACGGCGCGCATCCCGCCCGCCAGAACCTGCGCATCGTCCCCATCACGCTCGGCGACGAGCACTGGGGCCTGCAGTACAGCCCCTACGCGTACTTCTCCGAGCACTGCATCGCCATGAGCGCCGAGCACCGCCTCATGCACGTCGACCGCGAGAACATGGCGCGGCTCGTCGACTTCATCGACCTCTTCCCCCACTACTTCGTGGGCTCCAACGCCGACCTGCCCATCGTGGGCGGCTCGATCCTCTCGCACGACCACTTCCAGGGCGGGCGCCACACATTCCCCATGATGAAGGCGGCCGTGGAGGAGACGTTCGAGATCCCCGGCGCGCCCGAGGTGCTCGGCGAGGTGCTGCGCTGGCCGCTCTCCGTGCTCAAGCTCAGCGCGCGCGACCGCGAGGCGCTGCTCGACGCCGCCGCGCACGTGCTCGACGTGTGGCGCGGCTGGAGCGACGAGGAGCTCGGGATCGTGGCGGAATCGGACGGCGAGCGGCACAACACCATCACGCCGGTTGCCTGCCGCGAGGGCGACGACTACGTGCTCTACCTGGCGCTTCGCTGCAACATCGCCACCGATGAGCACCCCTTGGGCGTGTTCCACCCGCATGCCGAGTGGCACCACATCAAGAAGGAGAACATCGGCCTCATCGAGGTCATGGGCCTGGCGATCCTGCCGCCGCGCCTCGTGGAGGAGCTCGCCGCGGTGCGGGAGCACCTGCTGTCGGGCGCCGAGGGAGCGGCGCTCGCCCAGGCGCTCGAGGGCGACCCGCTGTCCACCTCGCACGCCGCGTGGGCGCTCGAGCTGGCCGAGGCGCATCCCGAGTTGACGCCCGAGAACGCCGAGGAGATCATCCGCGCGGGCGTGGGCGAGGTCTTCGGGCATGTGCTCGAGGACGCCGGCGTCTACAAGTGGGACCTCGCCGGCCGCGCCGGACTGCACCGCTTCCTCGCCGCGCTCTAGGAACCGTGAGCCCGCACGTGGAAACGCCCAACTTTTTCATGTGCGGTCTTGCGCTACGGGGCGTTTCCACGTAATATTAACGGTCGCAGGACATAGCGCCTGCCGCTGAATGCCAGCATAGCTCAGTTGGTAGAGCACCGCTCTCGTAAAGCGGGGGTCATGAGTTCGAGTCTCATTGCTGGCTCCAGTCACACGCAACAGCCCGGACGCCGCGCGCCTGGGCTGTTTTCGTATGCCTCCCCTATGGAGGGAACCCAAACGGAACCGCCCCCGCACGCAGGCAGATGCCGCATGCGGGGGCGGTTTTGAGCTTGCGGGGAGCTACGCGCGGGATTTACGCGTAGAGCCCGTAGATGTCCATGTCGGCATCGGCGAAGAGCGTGTTCGCGAAGTCCGTCCACGCCTGGCTCGACTGCGAGGCCTGGGTCGCGTACTCCTGGTAGGCCACGTAGTAGGCGATGATGGCCTCCTCGTAGGACGCGGAGTCCGCCGTGACGTCCATGCCCTGGAGCGCGGTCGCGTACGGGCCGTCAGTCGAGGCCCACGTGCCCGTCTCGGCATCCCACTCATCGCCGGCGAGGTTGATGATGTAGTCCGCGTACGCCTTCGAGCGCGTGCTCGTGTCGCCATCCGCCGGCTGCTCGGGCTCCTCGGGGAGGGCGACCGTCGACGCGGGGGCGATCTGGTTGTAGAGCTTCTCGATCATCGTGCTGTTCCGCACGATCTCGCGCGCCTGGTCCTCGCTCAGGCCGTACTGGGTCGCGAGCGTCGCGAAGTCGGACGTGCCGTAGGTCTGCTCGGCATAGGCCGTCACCTCGTCGTCCGTGACCTCGATGCCGCGCGCCTCCGCCTCGTTGAGAAGGATCTGCGTGCGCACGTAGGCGACGAGCGTCTCGGCCGAGGGTGCGCGGTACATGCCGTCATCGGTCTTCATGGAGTCGAGGCTGTACTGGCTCTCGATCGCTTCGCGCGCGGTGATGTCGTGCCGCGCGCCCTTGTACGTGTACGAGGCGACGGTGGCGTCGAGCTGGCCTTCAGTGAGCAGTGCCGAGCCCGGGGCGGACGATGCGCCGCCGAAGCCGCCGCGGCCGATGAAATAGCCGCCGACGCCGGCGACGATGATCGCAATGACGAACGCCGCGATGAGGATCGCGCGGTTGTGGTGCCGGGTGGAGCCATGGTCGGAGGAGGTGGAGTCGATCGCCTGGGCAGGAGCGGTGTCCTCGACGGCGTCCTCAAGGTCGTCATCTTCGGCGGGGTCGTCGTCAGCGGCGGCCTCGTCGTCAGCATCATCAGCGGCGTCCGCCTCATCGGCATCTGCGTCCGCGGCGTCATCGTCCGCGGCATCCGCACCCGTCTCGTCGGTATCCGCGGCATCATCGTCCACGTCGTCCGCCGCAGCGTCCGCATCCTCCCGCTCGATGACCTCGACCTCGGATTCCGGCAGGTCATCGGGGACGTCGGAGCGCTCGATCACCTCGATGCCGTCGATGTAGTCGTGCTCGCCCTCGAGCTCGTCCCGCTTCACCAAGAGCCCCATAGCCCTATCCCTTCGTCTCGTCCCGCGCATCACAGGTGCGCGATGACCGCTTCCGTGTAGGCACGCGTGCCCACGGCACCCTCGGTGCTGCCCGTGAGCGCGCGGCGGATGTCCGCCGTCACCGCGGTGCCTTCGGCGAGCGTCGCGCTCACGGCACGGCGCATGCGCTCGGCGGCCGCATGTTCATCCAGATAATCGAGCATCATCGCGGCGGATAGGAACTCGGCCGTCGGGTTCGCGATGTCGCGCCCCGCGATGTCGGGGGCGGAGCCGTGCGTCGCCTCGAAGATGGCGCAATCGCGGCCGATGTTGGCGCCCGGGGCGAGCCCCAGGCCGCCCACGAGCCCCGCGCACAGGTCAGACACGATGTCGCCGTAGAGGTTCGGCAGCACGAGCACGTCGAAATCCGCCGGGTTCTGGACGAGCCCCATGCACGCCGCGTCCACGATCTTATCCTCGAAGGCGATGTCCGGGTACGCGGAGGCCACCTCCCGCGCCATGCGCAGAAAGAGGCCGTCCGTCTCCTTCATGATGTTCGCCTTGTGCACCGCCGTGACCTTGCGGCGGCCGTTCGCCCGCGCGTAGTCGAACGCCGCGGTCACGATGGCGCGCGACGCGGGCTCGGAGATGGGCTTGAGCGAGAGCGCCGATCCCGGGCGGATCCCGCGCATGCCCGCCGCGCGCACGAGCTCGTCGATCGCGGCAACCTCGGGCGAGCCGGGCGCGAACTCGATGCCCGCATAGAGGTCCTCGGTGTTCTCGCGGAAGATCACGAGGTCGACGTCCGTGTAGCGCGAGCCGTCGCCGGGCAGCGACCGGCACGGGCGCACGCAGGCGTACAGGTCGAACGCGTGCCGGAGCGCCACGTTCACGCTCCTGAAGCCCGTGCCCACCGGTGTGGTCACCGGACCCTTGATCGCCACGCCCACCGCGCGGATGGCCTCGAGGGCGCGCTCGGGCAGCGGCGTCCCCTCGCGCTCCATGACGGCGGCGCCGACGTGGACCTCCTGCCAGGAGATGCCGACGCCCGTGGCATCGACGACCGCGCGCATGGCACGCGTGATCTCCGGGCCGATCCCGTCACCGGGGATGAGGGCGACGCGATGCTCCATGCGCTACTCCTCGTCCTCTTCGACGTCGTCGTCCTTCGCCTGGGCGCGGACGCGCTTCTTGGGCGCATCGAGCTTGAAGCGCTTGACGAGCATGTCGTAGATCTCGCGCGAGCGCGCCTTGAGATAGCTGCCCTTGCCGTTCTCCGCGTCGAACGAGAGGCGGCCGGCGAGCTCCTCGGCCACGTCGCCCGCGATCTTGCCCTGCGCGAACTCATGGAGGTAGCCGAGCATGTCGCGGTACTCGAGGTCGCCGTGATAGCACTGGATGGCCTCGTCGATGATGGGCCACACCTTCTTGGAGCGGCCGCGCTCCGTGGCACCCCAGACGCACAGCAGGTGGAAGGCGGAGAGGCGCAGCGTCGCGGAGAGCTCGTCGAAGAGCGCCGTCTCGGCGCCCTCGAAGGCGGCGCCGATCTCCTTCGCGTGGTCGGGGACGAGCTCGCTCAGGGCGTCGAGCACCTCCCAGCGGGTCTGCGCCTCGGGGCGGTACAGGGCGTCGATGAGGTCGGAGACGTACGGGTCGAGGAGCTTCGGCTCGCGCTGGGCGAGGATCGCCACCACGCGCGCGGAGAACTGCCGCGTGCGCCTGCTCGAGCTGCTCAGGTCCTCGATGAGCGCGGCGAGCGCCGCACCGTCGCGCTCGATCTGCGCGAGCGCCTCGACCTCCTGGGTATCGAGCTCGCGTTCCTTGGTATCTGCCATTGATGCCTACCTCTTCTTGCGATTCGTATACGACTGCACGGGACGCGGGCGCACCGGGCGCTTACTCCCCGTGATGGCGGCAGCCGCACTCATGGCCGTCGCCGTGTCCGTGATGGCGTCCCTCGCCATGGCAGCACTCGTGGCCCTCGCCGTGCTCGTGGCCGTGGCCGTGGCAGCACTCGTGCTCCTCGCCGTGGCCGTGCTCATGGCCGTGGCCGCAGCCGCATGCGTCCTCATCCTGGGTGTAGCGCGACCAGTCGAGGCCGGCCGCCGCGGCGTCCGCCTCCTCCGCGTAGAGCAGGGTGATGGCCTGCGTGCCGAGCTCCGCGCCGCCGATGGCGTCGAGCATGTCGTACAGGGCGTAGGCGGTGTCCGCGCCGGGCAGGGCGATCTCGTACTCCTCCGCCTCCTGGAGCGCCAGGCCGATGTCCTTGATGAAGTGTTTCACCATGAAGCCCGGCTTCCAGTCGCCCTCGAGCGCCTTGGGAGCCAGCTGCTCCATCGCGCCGGACTTGCCCGTGCCGGTGAGGATCATGTCGCGCGTGAGCTCGAGGTCGAGGCCGGCCTGCTGCGCATAGGAGAGCGCGTCGGCCATGCCCACCATGGACGCGGCGAGCGACACCTGGTTGGCGAGCTTCGCGGCCTGGCCCTTGCCCGCGCCGCCGAAGCAGAAGATGCGCGAGGTGAAGGTGGCGAGCAGCTCGCGGACGGGCTCGATGTCGTGCTCGGTCGCGCCGATGATCGCGGTGAGCGTGCCGGCGATGGCGCCCGCCTGGCCGCCCGTCACGGGGCAGTCGAAGGCGGTGCGCTCGCTCACGGCAGCCGCACCGGCGATGTCGCGCGCGAGCGAGGGGCTGCTCGTGGTGAGGTCGATGAGGATCGCGCCCGGCTTCGAGGCCGTGAGCAGGCCGTCGCTCGCCAGGTAGAGCTCCTCGACGTCCTCGGGGTAGCCCACCATCGTGAACACCACGTCCGCGCCGGCAGCAGCCTCGGCGGGCGTGGCGGCGAGCTCAGCGCCGCGGTCGACGAGCGGCTGCGCCTTCGCCTGGGTGCGGTTGTAGACCGTGAGCGGGTAGCCCGCGTCGAGGATGTGCCCGGCGATGGGCGCGCCCATGATGCCCGTTCCGATGAACGCGACCTTCAGCTTCTTATCTGCCATTGTGGTATCTCCCTTGTTTGCTTGCCACGTTGTCGATGCGTTGGGGGTGATAATTTGGTGTCAGTCACCTTTTTATCACGTGCTCCGCGGTGATAAAAAGGTGACTGACACCTTTTTATCACCTGTGCGGGCGGGGTGGATCAGCCGCGGACCTTCCGCGCGATGCGGTCGGAGAGCGACAGCTTGTCGGCGCGGTTCTTGCCCCAGAAAATGATGGCGACCATGCCCGGTCCCACGTGCGCGCCGATGGTCGGGCCCACGGAACCGCGGATGATCGTGAGGTCGGAGCAACCGTCCTCCTTGCGGATGGCGGCCTCGAGCCAATCGCCGTCCTTCTCGGCATCCGAGGTCACGATGGTGAGCGGCATGCTCGGATCGACGATGTAGTTCTCCTTGAACGACTTCACGAGGCCCTTGAGCGCCTTCTTGCGCCCGCGGCTCACGCCCGTGAGCGTGAGCGACCCCGCGAGGTCGAACGAAAGGCTCGCCTTGATGTCGAGCTTGCTCGAGAGCTGCGCGGCCGCCGGCGGGATGCGCCCGCCCGCCGCGAGCGAATCGAGGCTGTCGAGGGTGAAGTAGCCGTGCACGCAGGTCTTCGCCTCGTCCGCCCACTGCGCGAGCTGCTGGGCGGTGAGGCCCGCCGCGCGCTGGCGCACGGCCTCGAGCGCCAGGAGCTCGCCGCACGAGCACGGCAGGGCGTTGTCGACCACGTACAGCTCGAAATCCGGGTACTTCGCGCGGATCTCGTCCGCCGCGATGCACGCGTGCTCGTAGCTCGAGGAAAGCGCCGAGGTGAACGCGAGGTACACCGTGGGCGTGCCTTCCTCGGCGCACTCGGTGAAGTACTCGAGGTAGCGCCCGACAGAGATGGCCGCCGTCGAGGCCTTCACGCCCGAGCGGATCTGGTCGTAGAACCACTTCGGCGTCATGGACGCCCAGATGTCATCCGCCCGCTCCTCGCCGTCGAGGATATAGGGGAAACCAAGGATGTCGACATCGAGCGTCGCGGCGATCTCGGGGGTGAAGTCGCAACAGGTATCGACCGCGATGCGACAGCGGTGCGCGTACCCTTCGGATTGAGCGATGGTCATCTGCTCAGCCTTTCTCAAAAAAGCGGCCATCCGCATGGATGGCCGCTCGCCTACATGCACGCAGTAGACGTATTTTACTCGCCGGGAACCTCGATTTTGGGCTTGATGATGCCATATCCACCATTCTTACGGTGATACACCACATTGATGAGGCCGGTCGTGGCGTTCTCGAACACGTAGAAGTCGTGGCCGAGCAGATCGGTCTGCACGAGCGCCTGCTCCTCGGTCATCGGGGTGATGTCGATGACCTTCTCGCGCACGAGCAGGTTGTCCTCTTCCTCCGGGAGTAGGAGGTCGGCCAGGTCCTCGACGCGCTCGACGGGCGCGACCTCGGCTGCCGACGGCCCCTGCTGGCGGTTGTCGACGACCTTCGTCTTGAACTTGCGGAGCTGCCGGGTGACCTTGTCGGCGGCGGTATCGATGGCGGCGTACATATCGGCGCCGTGCTCGGCCACGCGGATCACCGAGCCGCGGGCACGGACGGTGACCTCCACGATCGCCGGTTCGGCGATGGAGGGGTTCTTCTCGTAGCGGAGCACGACATCGCAGGTCATGGGCTCGATATCGAATACCTTGAGCGCCTCTCCGACCTTCTCTTCAACATGCGA
The DNA here is from genome assembly GCF_002161605.1 of [Collinsella] massiliensis. Lineage (NCBI taxonomy): Bacteria > Bacillati > Actinomycetota > Coriobacteriia > Coriobacteriales > Coriobacteriaceae > Enorma > [Collinsella] massiliensis. The sequence goes on from NZ_NFIE01000001.1 coordinate 132,274, forward strand.
GCGCAGGGCATCGGTTACCGTGGTCTTACGTCCGGAAACCTTGATATCCATGAGCACTCCTATCTATCCGGGGACAGTACGTACCGTTTTTGTACCCAAACAGCGGAGGCGCATGACGCGGGGCGACGGTCGGGCCGCGATGCGCCGCTCGTCGGACGATGCGCGCCGCCGACCGAATTCCACCGATTCTGAACGCTAATCCGAGCAAGGGGGTACAAGACCATCATTTCGCAGGTAGATGGCCTTGTCTTGCGTGTTTTTCGCTGTTGCGGGGCACTTGCCGGCGCCCGGCGCGCGGGCTCCTAGAAGTCGTTGATGTCGCTGTGGTCGTCGGAATCCTCGGCAGCCGACGCGTCATCGTCTGCGGCCTCCGGCTCCTCGGTGATCGTCACGCCGGAGAGCACCGCGCTCGAGAGGTTGAGCGGCAGCGACCCGTACCACAGCACGTGGATCGCATCGAGGGTGCCGTCGGCCGAGATCTCGTCGAGCGCCACGCCCACGGCGTCGGCGAGGTCGGTCGCGGACGACGCGTACGCGATCCCGTAGGAGGTCGACGGGCCGATCGTGCCGGCGAAGAACACGCCCTCATAGGTACGCGCCAGGTAGGCCCCAGCGGTCGCGTCGCACGCCACGTAGTCGACCTCGCCGGCCGCGAGCGCGTCGAAGCACTCGTTCACGTTGTCGTAGACGTTCTCGGTGGTGATGCCCATGCGGGTGAGCGCCTCCTGGGACGCGGAGCCGTCCTGCACGCCCACGGCCGCCCGCGAAAGGTCCTCGGCGGTGACGGTGGCCGGCGCGGAATCCGAGGCCCCGAAGACCGCCGTCGCGTTCTGCAGATACTCGCCCTGAACCCTGATGTCATCGGACTGGTTGCGCGTCGTCGCGCCCAGGTAGATGTCCGCCTCGCCCGCTTCGATGGCATCCTGGGGCGACACGGAGCTCACGAAGGCCACCTTGAGGCCCATCGAATCGACGAGCGCGAGCGCGACGTCGACCGCATAGCCCTCGTACGTGCCGTCGGAGGTGATCATCACCTGCGGGGCGTCGGTGGTGTCGAGGGCGACGGTGAGGGTGCCGGCCTGTACGAGCTGGGAGTCGTCCACGACCTGGTCGACGGGCTCGTCCTCGGCCTCGGAAAGCGGCGGCGTGGTGAACGAGCATCCGCTGAGCGCCCATGCGAGCGCCACGACCGCGGCGACGAGCGCCCCCCGCTGCAACCAACTTCTCAACCCGTGCGACATGGACAGACCCTACCTCGCTCCACGGCGCCGCGCGGGCGCCTTCCCTGCTCCGCCCCACGCGTGGGCGGTGAATTGTCGATGTCCCCCAGCTGACCTGGTCTTTTCCCCCACACCTGCGCACTGGGGCGTTTGCTCGGCCGCCGCGGCGGCGTCACGACTTGCCCGCTCGCCCGCGGGGCGGAATTACCCCTGGCAACGGACGGTGCGTCTTACCTCTAGGACGCGCCATGATCGCGCATGCGCGCACGCATGCACTTACGTGGGTCCTTTCGACCGCGTCTGTCTTGGACTAGGATGCGCGAGCGCATCGGCAACCACAGCCTGAGGGGACGCGATTAGTATACAACACGCATGAGCTGCGCGGGCGCTGCCCTTTCGCGAGTCATTGGGGACGGGTTCAATTGACTCACCGAGTCATTGGGGACGGGTTCATTTGACTCACGCCGTGCGCGCGGAGCCAGAGCCTGTCCCAAAACGTGAGAAAAGTAACGTTTTGAACCCGTCCCTTTTTGACTACCACACGCGGGCGAAGGCGAGGGCGTCGACGTGCGCGGCACCGGCGGCGCGCAGGGCGGTGGCGGCAGCGCGCATGGTGGCGCCCGTCGTGATCACGTCGTCGAGCAACAGCAGGCGCAGGCCGCCCACCGGCGCGACCACCTCGTACGCACCCCGCGAGCGCTCCATGCGCCCCGCCCGGCCGAGCGCGCGCTGGTCGGCCGATCCGTGCTTGACGAGGGCGTCGATGAGCGGCAGCCCGGAGAGCTCACTGAAGCTCCGCGCGATGAGCTCCATGTGGTCGAACCCGCGGCGCGCATACGCAGACGCAGTCACAGGAACGAATGTCACAGCGTCCGCGCTCCTCAGCAGCCCGCCGTAGCGCTCGGGCGCCACCTGCTCCGCATGCTCCGCGGCATCGAGCATGAGCTCGGCGATGAGCGCGCCCAGGCGCCGCTCCCCCGCGTCCTTGTACGTACGGATGATGCGCGGGACGGGGTCGGCGAACACCGTCGCGGCAAGGCACCGGTCGACGGCGCGTGCCTCCGGCGTCGCGGGTGAGCCCGCGGTCGCGCCCTCGCCCCCGTCCACCGTATCGCCCGCCGTCCCGCACTCCGTGCAGAGCATATCGCCGAACGGCGCGCCACAGCGCGTGCAAGCGTGGAGGGGATCGATGACCTCGATACGGGAAAGGCACGCCTCGCAGATGAGCGCGCCCGGGCGCTCGCAGCCCGCGCAGCGCGTGGGCGAGAGCACCTCGAGGGCGGCCTCGCGCAACCTGCCCATAAACGAATCGTCGCCGAAAACCGCCGCAGCATCCCCCTCAGATGCGATGGGGATGCTGCGGGCGCGCTTCATATGTGTCTCTTCGTCTGAACCTGACGGGCGTTCTACTCGGCAGATGTCTGAGCATCGCCTGCGGAACCGGAGCTGCCGCCATCACCCGGCTTGCGCCGGCGGGAACGGCGGCGGCGCTTCTTCGCGGGGGCCTCCTCGCCCCCGGCAGCGCCCGCGCTTCCCGCGCCGTTGCCGGCCGAGGCCGCGCGCGCACCGCCCCCGTCGCCGGGACGACGGCGCACCACCTTCACGTCGCCCTCGGCCACCTGGCTCGCCACCGACGGCGTCTCGGGCTTCTGGGCTGCGGGCTGGGCGGAATGGCGCCGATGCGCGCGCCCCGCGGGCTTCGACGCGGATTTCCCGGAGCCTGCCCCGGCATCCCCCGCCTTGCGGCTCGCCTCGTCGCGGGCGGCCGCGTCCAGGAAGGCACGGTCGCGCTCCTCGCTCGAGAGGTGCCGGCGGCGGCGACGACCAGGGGTCGCCTCGGCAGCCTGCTCGCGACCGCGTGCCTGCGCAGACGCCCCACCATCGCGGCGCGCCTCATCCGAGGTGTTCGAGCGCTTGCGCCGGCGGCGCGAAGAGGAGGAGCCGCCATCCGAACCCTCGGCAAGCGCCGCCTTGCCGCCCCGCTGCCCCTTCGTGCGGCCGCGCGAGGAGCCCTCGGAGGGGGCGTTGCCGCGGTCGCGCGAGCGGCGACGGCGCGGCGGGTCGATGGAGATGCGGTCGTCGCTCGAGAGTCCGTCGCCCACGTCGACGCCGTTCTCGCGGTCGAGCTCCATGAGGGCGAGCGCGATGTCCGGGCTCTCGAGGCGCTCGAGCACGTCGCGCGTCACGCAGTCCGGGCGGCAGGCGCAGCCCTGCTCCTCGGCGCGCTGGCAGGCGGCCTCGGAGCACGTCATGTCGGACAGGTTGACGCGGAACACCTTGCCGCTCTCGAGGCGCAGCACGAGCTGCTCGCGCGGGGTGTCGTACTCCTGGATGCGCGCCTTGCCGAGCGGCGTGTCGATCACGGCCTTCTTCTTGGGCGCGCGGCTCTTGAAGTCCTTGTAGGCCTCGAACTCGTAGCGCAGGCAGCACATGAGGCGGCCGCACACGCCGGAGATCTTGGCCGAGTTGAGCGGCAGGTCCTGCTCCTTCGCCATGCGGATGCTCACCGGCTCGAACTGCCCGCCGAACCGCGCGCAGCACAGCTCCTGGCCGCAATGGGCGATGCCGCCCACGAGGCGCGTCTCGTCGCGCACGCCGATCTGGCGCATGTCGACGCGCGTGTGCAGGCGCGCGGAGAGGTCCTTGACGAGCTGGCGGAAGTCGACGCGGTCCTCCGCGGCGAAGTAGAACACGGCCTTCTCGCCGCCGAACAGGTACTCGACCCCCACGGGCTTCATCTCGAGGCCTTCTTGGCGCACGAGCTCGCGGAAGACGTGCATGGCCTCCTCGCCCTTGCGGGCGAGCTCGTCGGCGCGGTCGAGGTCGGCGTCGGTCGCGATGCGCACGACGGGCTTGAGCGGGGCGCGGAGCTCCTTCTTCTCGACCTCGAAGGGGTCGGCCGTGACGAGGCCGATCTCGGTGCCGCGCTCCGTGGAGCAGACGGCGTAATCCGCCTCGACGATGTCGAGCCCCTGCGGGTCGAACCACAGATCGCACGAGGCGTACGGGAATTTGACGGGTACTACGACGGGCATGTGAGAGCCTTCCTGATATCGAAGAGCATGACCTCGAAGGCCAGCTGCGGGGTGACGTTGCGCTGGATGGCGCGCTCGGCGGCGGTGACCGCCTCGAGCGCATGCAGGGCGCGGACGGGCGATGCCAACCCGGTGGCAAGGCGGGCGACGATGTCCTCGACGTCGGCGTTGACGGGCTCGCCGGGGATTCCCTCGAGCTGCACGAGGGCGTCGCGCACGAGCGAGCGGGCGCACGCGAGCACCTCCATGATACCCGAACGCTCGCGCGCGGTGAGTTCGCGCTTGTTGCGGTCCTCGATCTGCTTCAGGGCGCCGCGCGAGAGGAACTCCTCGTCGCGCTTGAGGATGGCTTCCTGGGTGGATTTGACCTCGGCAAGCGGCGCCTTCACCGCGAGCGTGACCGCCTTCGCCTCGTTGAGCACGTCCGCCTCGTCGGCATGGGCGAGCGCGTCGAGGGCGTGGAGCATCGCGCGGCGCGCCTCCGGGCGGCTCACGCTCTTCAGGAACTCCGTCGCGCGTCCGGGGCTGCCCGCCACGGCGACGGCCATGCGGCAGCGCTCGAGCGGCAGGCCGGTCGCGCGCATGACCGCCTGGGACGCCGCCTCGGGCGAGATGAGACGGAACGGCACGCACTGGCAGCGCGAGACGATCGTGGGGAGGATGGTGTCGGCCGAGGTGCCCAGCAGGATGAACGTGACGTTCGCGGGCGGCTCCTCGAGGGTCTTGAGCAGGGCGTTCGCCGTGTTCGCGCGCAGCTGGTCCGCGCGGTCCAGGATGTAGACCTTGCGGCTCGCGCGGACGGGGGCGAGCGAGACCTCCTCGATGAGGTCGCGGATCTGGGCGATGAGGTAGCCCGTGGCGCTCTCGGGCGTAAGGAGGCGGACGTCCGGATGCGTGCGGCGGGCGACGCGCACGCAGGCCTCGCAGGCCCCGCAGCCGCCGTTCTCGCAGATGAGCGACTGCGCGAGCGCCCAGGCGGCATCAAGCTTGCCCGAGCCGGGCGCGCCGAGGAAGAGGTAGGCGTGCGAGGTGCGGTGCGACTCGACGGCGCGCTGCAGGTACGCGCGGACGCGCGGCTGCGTGTCGAGCTGCTCGAGCAGCGAGCGTCCCTGGTTGTCTGCGGCCGGCGGCATGCGCACCCCTCTTCTCATCGAACAGTACGCCTTATCTTACCGCGCGGCGGTATGCGGGATGCGCCCCCGTGCGCGCCCCGACCAAAAACGGGGAAATCGCCAAATGGGTTGGTTGGGGACGTGTTCCTTTCAACCCCTTTTTGAAAAAATGGGTTGGTTGGAACACGTCCCCAACCAACCCATCCAAAAGCGGCCGCGCCGGAGATGCCGACGCGACCGCAAGCGGAGGGAGATGGCGTGCAGAACAGGCTGCCCTCCCCTATTTTGAAACGTCTCAGGTTGAGAGCTGCTATGCCATGTACCCACCATCGATAGCGGAGACCGCGTGCTCCGTGTAGAACTTGAGCACGCCCCGCTGGTACTTCGGCGGTCGCGGCTGCCATGCCGCACGCCGGCTCTCGAGCACGCGCGCAACCTCGTCTTCCGGCAACCGCTCGCCAGCAATTCCCACGATTGCCAAGCGACGACCGGGGATGTCGATCTCGATAAGATCGCCTTCCTCCACGAGAGCGATGGGACCGCCCGCCGCGGCCTCGGGAGATACATGCCCGATAGCAGGCCCCCTCGAAGCGCCTGAGAAGCGGCCATCCGTGATAAGCGCTATCGAAGCGCCGAGTTCCGCATCGGAGGAGATCGCCTCCGTGGTGTAGAACATCTCGGGCATGCCCGAGCCCTTCGGCCCCTCGTAGCGGATGATAACGGCATCCCCCGGCTCGACCCTGTGATGGAGCACGGCGTCGAGTGCTTCCTCCTCGCAGTCGAACGGGCGCGCCCTGAGCACCGCGTGGAACATCTCGCGGGGGACCACCGTATGCTTGACCACGGCACCGTCCGGCGCAAGATTGCCGTGCAGGATGGCGATTGAGCCATCCCGGCCGATGGGATCGTCGGCAGGGCGAATGATGTCCTCGCGCGTGAGCCCCCAGGGCTCGAGCTGCCGCTCGCAGCGCTCGTAGTAGCCGTTCGCGCGCAGCTCGTCGAGGTTCTCGCCGAGCGTCTTGCCCGTCACGGTCATGACATCCAAGTGCAAGCGATCGCGAATCTCTTCCATGATGCGCGGCACGCCACCCGCATAGTGGAAGAACTGCGCCGGCCATTTCCCCGCAGGACGGATGTTCAGCAGGTAAACGGCACCACGATGCAGGCGATCAAAGTCGTCGGCCGTGATCTCGATTCCGAACTCGCGCGCGATAGCCGGGATATGCAGCAGGGAGTTGGTGGAGCCGGAGATGGCAGCATGAACGAGAATGAGGTTCTCAAAGCTCTCGCGCGTGACGATGTCCCGCGGGCACAGGCCCGCCCGGGCAAGCTCGACCGCGCGGCGGCCGGCGGCGCGCGCCTGCTCTTTGAGCTCTGCGCTCGTTGCGGGCAGAAGCGCCGTACCCGGCAGCGCGAGGCCGAGAGCCTCCGCGGTAACCTGCATCGTGGTCGCCGTGCCCATGAACGAGCACGCCCCGCAGCTGGGACAAGCGTTGTGCTTGGCGAACTCGAACTCCTCGAGACCGATTTCACCGCGCTCATACCGCGCCGCATACATGCCGAGCTGCTCAAGCGTGAGTAGATTCGGCCCCGCATCCATCACACCCCCGGGCACCACCACGGAGGGAATGTTCAGCCTGCCCACCGCCATGAGGTGCGCGGGCATACCCTTGTCGCAGCTTGCGACGAACACGCCGGCGTCGAATGGCGTCGCGCTCGCATGGATTTCGATCATGTTGGCGATCGCATCACGCGAAGGCAGCGAGTAGTTGATGCCATCGTGGCCTTGCGCCTCGCCATCGCAGATGTCGGTGGTGAAGTAGCGCGCGCCATGGCCGCCCGCTTCCGAGACGCCGGCACGAACTTCCTCGACCACATCGAGCAAGCCAACCGAGCCGGGATGCGAGTCGCCGAATGTGCTCTCGATGATTACCTGAGGCTTCGACAAATCATCAACCGTCCAGCCCGATCCGAGCCTAAGCGGGTCGAGCTCAGGAGAGAGCACGCGGTACCGTTGGCTCCTTAGTTCCTCCGTCATGCCATCCACCTCTCAAATCGCATGGTATCGCGCGGCTTGGAGCCGGCGACCTCGAGTCTTGTTTGGAATCAGACCCAGTGCAGGCATCACAGCGCGGGGCCGCGAAGCTCAAGTACCTCGGCGCCCGCACTCATCGTTACGGCACAACCCCGCGCCGCCGCAGGAACAAACAGCTGGTCGCCAGCTGTGACCTCTACGCGCTCGGCACCATCACCGGCTGCGACGTATCCGCTCCCCTGCACGATGTATAGGATGCGGAAATCATCCTCATCCGGCAACACCATGGTACCTGACGACGCAAACGAAAGCCGTTCCATCGCGAAGCATGCCGTGCGGCGTGCTCCAACGAGCTCCGTACGCGTGCCCACCTCATCAGAACTCACCTCGCGCGACGGAACAACGCAAAGCTTGCGCGCCTCATCTGCCGTCGTGGTTGTGAAGTCGAAGCATTCGAACATGCGCTCGAAGCCAAGCCCTAGATGGCAAAGTTCATCTGCAACTGCAAAGCCAGAAGGCGTGGTGCGCTCAACGCGGATAGTAAGATCCGTGGGCTCCTGCACCTCGATGAGATAGCACCCTGCACCGATGGCATGAGGACTGCCGCCTTGCACATACACCACCATGCCTGGCTCCACCTCGATGCGATGCATGCAGTCAAGCATGCCGTCGATGTCTTGTAGTCGGAACAGCTCTTCCCAGCGCTCGCGTGTCACGCCCTCCTTGAAGCCGTAATACACGCATGGACGCGGCTGCGGTCCCCCATCGTGCTCGCTCCCGTCATCTAGAAAATACCAGCACTCGGTCTTCCCATAAGGGGAATCGAAAAGCTCGCGCGCACGCGCAGCATTCGGATGCACCTGAATGGTAAGACGCTCGCCCGCATCTATGAGCTTCACGAGCACACCAAGTCCACCGCCCGCCGCGGCACGGCGCGCCCCGAGCATAGCGACCGGATCGGCCTCGATGAGCTCGCGCAACACTGCACCCGTCGACGCATCGCGACTGAGCCCTTCGTGCTGCCCTGTATCCGGCCGAACCGCCTCCGTCACCGAGGCGATCCATTCCTCCGGGTAATGTGGGTCGCTCACGCCGCGCAATCTTCCGGCGTTCACGTACGTCCTCCACACATGCTGATGGTCGAGCAGCAAAGGACCCATGGCACGGCCCCCTTCACGAATCGATTAGGGGTCGGACGCACCTCTCCCGCAAACATCATCCAGTTTCGCGAGGCAGATGAACCCGACCCCGATGTCCCAATTAGCGGTAGCAGACGGCCTTGCCAACGCTACCGAAGACGTCCATCTTGTGGGCGATCACCTTGCGCGCAGCCTCGATACCGGGCGTGAGCACCTTCGCGGGGACGATCTCGCCCGTCGCGATCATCTTGCCTACGGCCTGGAAGAAGGCGTGCTTGAAGTCGCTCGAGATGTTCACCTTCTGGATACCGATCTCGCAAGCACGGCGCACCTCATCATCCGGGTTGCCGCTACCACCATGCAGCACGAGCGGAACCGGAGAGACCTTTACGATTTCCTCGAGAATGTCCAGGCGCAGCTTCGGATCGAAACCCTTGGGATACAGGCCGTGCGCGGTGCCGATTGCCACCGCAAGCGAGTCCGCACCGGTCTTGCCGATGAAATCGACCACATCCTGCGGGTCGGTATACGTGATGTCCGTCGCACCGCCCTCGTCGGAGGAGTTATCGATCTTGCCAATCGTACCGATCTCGGCCTCCACGTCCACGCCCACCATATGGGCAAGCTCCACGACCTGCTTGGTCTGCTCAACGTTCTCGTCATAAGAAAGCATGGAGCCGTCGATCATCACGCTCGTGAAGCCGGCACGCATGACCTGCATGCACTCCTCGAGCGAGTGGCCGTGATCGAGATGGAGCACAAAGGGAACGCGGCTGTTCCCCAGGCGCTCGCGTGCATACGCGTAGAAGTCGGGGGTCGCGAAGCTGAACTCACCGAATGATACCTCGATGATCGCCGGAGTGTCCGTGGCCTCGGCCTCCTCGACCACCGCACGCAACAGCTCGCTCTGCGTAGCGTTGAACGCTCCGACGGCAAAGTGGTTCTCCTTGGCGACGGTGAGCATCTCTTTCATTCCGATAAGCATCTGGGGACTCCTCTCATGAACGGGTTTGGGACGATGGCATAGAGCCGGCAGGCCTGCTCCTACAACGAAGAGGTCGGCCGGGTCTATCTCATCGGGATGCGCGGGGCGACTTGGGGACATCCGTCGCCCCGCGCTGAAGAAAAGGGGCGATTAGAAGTTCTCGAGCTGAAGGTCGCCGTCCTTGATGCTCGAGGTTGCCTTAGGCTGGTTCTCGGTACCGGCAACGATATCGAGCGGGTTCACCATGTCGGGGTTGGAACCATCGTCCTTGGGAACCTTCTTGATGATCGAAAGGATCACACCCGTGATCACGCTGCCGATAGCAAGCGCAAGCAGGAACATGCCGGGGTTCGTGAACAGCGGCACGGTGAGCAGGCCGCCGTGAGGAACCGGCGCGCCCGTACCCCAGATCATGCACAGGCCACCAGCGACAGCGGAGCCGCACACACAGGCGAACACGACGCGCACGAGGTCGCGCGCAGCAATGGGGATAACGCCCTCAGTGATCATGCACACGCCCATGGGCACGGCCGCCTTCAGGGTCTCCTTCTCGGCCTTGGTGTACTTCTTAGGCGTGAGCAGGGCGGAAATCGCGATGCCGAACGGCGGGATCATGGAGCCCACGAACTTGACGGACTCCGGGCCGATGATGCCATCGATCATGAGGCCGTTCACGAAGGTGGAGGCGGTCTTGTTCACCGGACCACCGAAGTCGAAGCAGGCCATACCACCCAGGACGGCGCCGAAGACGAACTTGGAGCCGCTCTGAAGGCTCGTAACCCAATTGGTGAGGAACTCGGACAGCCAGGTGAACGGGATGCCCACAACGGTAAACATAAGCACGGAAGCGACCGCGGTGGTGATGACCGGGATGATCATGACCGGCATGAGACCCTGGACGGCACGCGGCACCTTGAGGTAACCCTTGATGCACGTGATGATGAAGCCGATGAGGAAGCCGGCGACGATGCCGCCGATGAAGCCGGCTTTGATCTGCGTGCAGATGAAGCCAACGATGAGGCCGGGGGCGATGCCGGGACGACTCGCGATGGAATATGCCACGCCCGCCGTGATGACCGGGACGATAGCGGACATACCGTAGTTACCAGCGGTGTAGAGATAGTATCCCAGGCCGGTCGTCGAATTGCGCACATCGCCGTCGATGACCTGGCCGAGCGCCATGCACAGGCCAGACGCGACCACGAGCGGAATCATGTATCCGATCGCAGTAAGCACGTGGCGCATGAGCTTGTTGGGCTTAAACTTATCAAACACCTGCATGCACCTTCTTCTCTATGTATCTACTGAGCGTTCTTCTTATCCAGAAGCTCCTGGATCTTGTCCAAGATGCCCCGGGAGTCCTTGATGACCTTGGCGGTGCCCACGCGAACCGTGGGCTTGCCGGCGAAACGCTCTTCGCCGGAGATGGCGACGTCCACAGCAAGCAGCACGACGTCGGCATCGGCGATCTGCTCATCGGTCAGGACGTATTCCGGGCCAATGGTTCCCTGGGTCTCGATGAAGCACGAGTCTCCGCGCTCCTTCGCAGCCTCCAGAATGTGCTCGCGCGCCATATACGTGTGCGCGATGCCTGCGGTGCAGGCGCATACCCCTACGACCTTCATTCGTTGCTCTCCTCTCCACTCAATGCACAACGAATCGTCTTCGGATCATCCGAAGTAAGCAGGGTCTCAACCACCTCCTTATGACAAAGCGCGACCGCCACCTTGGATAGCAGGTGGACTTCCTGGTTCTGATCGTCCGAACGGACGGCGAACATCACGAATGCGCGGCAGGGGCCATCGTCGAGCGAGGGCCATTCCACTGCCTCGGGGATGCGGGCGACCGCGAGGGAAGTCTTCGAGACCCCTTCGCTCTTGCTATGGGGAATGGCGATGCCGTCGCCGATGCCCGTCGGTCCTTCCCCCTCGCGCCACCAAGCATCCTTGAGGAACTGCGCGCGATCCGAGAGGCAACCCGCCTGCTCGAACATGTCCGCGAACGCTTCGAGAACCTCCTCGCGCGATGTTGCCTTCATAGAGACATCGATGAGCTCGAGCGGGAGCACGTCCTCGATACTCGTTTGGGCGTCAATCATGACTCCTCCTAGCACCGTTGGTGTTTTATGGTGTCCACGTGGACAGTTTTAACACACCTGTTGGGTTTTTTCAATTAAATGGTGTTTTTACCGTTTACCTTGAATAATATACCGTTTATCCGTGTTTTGGCATTTGACAGCGGTGCTTTATCCACGTACTATCGCAGCTAATTACATACCACCTGTTGGTTTTTGGAGGTAGTTATGAATCCGTTCGACATCGTATTCAACCGACATCTCGTTTTCGGAGCGGGCAAACTCCGCGAGGTTCCCGGCATGCTCTCGTGGCATAAGGTGAAGAAGGTCTTCCTCACGTCTTTCGACCGCGGCAATCCTAATTTCATCGCATTCACGAGCCTGCTTGACGAGGCGGGTATCCCCTACGTGGTGTACGCCGACATCCAGGGCGAACCCGATGCCCGCTGCATCAACCAGGGACGCGACCTCTATCTTGAGGAAGGCTGCGACTGCGCCGTGGCTTTCGGTGGTGGCAGCATCATCGATGCGACCAAAGCAATCAACATGCTGGCTGTGAACGGCGGCATGATTGAGCAATACCAGATGGAGGGGCGCGAGGTTCTCACCGCTCCCCCGTTGTTCATCGCCATTCCCACCACTTCGGGAACGGGAGCCGAGGCAACCAAGACCGCCGTGGTGCTCAATAACGACAACGGTCTTAAGAAGAGCCTCTATCACACCACCATGATCGCCGATATCGTGGTGCTCGATCCCGAGCTCACGCTCAGCCTGCCTGCGCCCATCACAGCAGCAACCGGTATGGATGCGCTCAGCCATGCGATCGAGTCCTACGTCTCGCTCAACGCGACGCCCATCACCGAGATGTACGGCCTCGCAGCGGTGCGGCTCATCTCTCAGAACCTCGAGCGCGCCGTGCGCGAGCCGAGCGATGTGGAGGCGCGCGGGGCGATGATGCTCGCGAGCTACTTCGGCGGCGTCGCGATCACCGCGGGAATCGGCATCGCGCACATCATGGCGCAGCCTCTCGGTGGTACGTTCAAGATTCCCCACGGCGACGCCTGTTCCATCTTCCTGCCCGCTTCCATCGAGCTCAACCGCGCGTACGCCAAGGAACGCTATGCCCGTCTGGCAGAAGCATTCGGCGTGGATACGCAGGGGCTCGACGCCGATGCGGCAACCGACGCCCTGATTGGAAAGATTCGTGAGCTGCAGGCGGCCATCAGCGCTCCCACGCACCTCACCCCTTACCTCAATCACGAGATTCCGCTCGACGAGCTCATCGATATCGTTAAGCGCACGACCGGACACATCACCTGCAATCCTCGTCCGCTCAACGAAGAGCTTATGCGCGAGGCCTACGAGCTGGCCCTGTAACCGCGATTGCGTGCCGACGCGCCGCTACGACCTTCGAAGCGGCGCGTCGACGACAGCTCCAAGACGCGCTGAGGCCTACATGCGGAAAGAACGGGAAACGCAGCGCACCACTGGTGCTTTTTGCTGGTAGCTACCGTACAATACAGGTGTCAGGACATGCTGCTCGCAATACCCCTTCTTAGGCTTCTATGAGCAGGGGGGGGGGTAGCACGAAAGGACCGGCTCGCAATGAAGAAGAAGGCATTTCTTTACCAACGACTTTACGACGATATTCGTCGGAACATCGAGCAGGGTGCCTTCTCCGCCGGTCAGCTCCTCCCCTCCGAGCGCGAGCTGGGCGAAACATACGGGGTCGACAGGACAACCGTGCGCCGAGCTCTCCAGATGCTCTCCGATGATCACCTGGTCTCCAAATTGCCTGGAAAGGGCACCATCGTCGCGATGCCAAATGGCAGCGCCGTGCAAGAATCGCCCGTCAGTTCCATGGGCGTGCGCTTACCAGGCAATCAGATGCGGACTGTTGGGTTCTTCATTCCTCAGAATAAAAAGGTCGCCGACAAGATTATGTTCCCGACCTACACGAGCCTCCTCTACCTCACCGAACAGGAATGCTCGGAGCACAACATTCGACTCATCTACTCTGCGCTAGACGAGCAGAAGGAACTCGATGACTACCTCTCGACGATGCGCTTTGACGGAATCATCTTCTTGAGCACCATCGCGGACAAGCATCTGGCCCGCGCCCTTGAGCTCGGTATCCCCTCCGTGCTGTTGAACAACCATCGTCCCGAGATCATATCCATATGCACGGATAACCTTGAGGGCGGCGCATGCGTCGCACGGTACCTCCTCGATCAAGGACACCGCGATATCATGCTGCTCGCTGGCAACCGCGTCTCGATTAACTGCCGCGAGCGCATCCAAGGCTTCTGTGACGAGCTGACCGTCCACGGGCTATCGTGCTACGGAGGGGTTTTTGGAGGTACTTCCTGGACGTTCGAAGCGGGATATGAGGAGACGAAGCGCGCGCTCTCAGAGCTTCCCGCACCCCCTACCGCGCTCTTCGCCTGTGGTGATCGCTTGGCGCTCGGAGCGCTCAAGGCGTTTCAGGAGGCTGGACTCGAAGTGCCGCGCGATGTGAGCATCGTGGGTTACGATAATTCCGAACAGGCGCAGTATGCGAACCCGAAGCTCACATCCGTGGACACGAACCTCAAAGCGCTCAGCGCGACGGCAATGCGAGCGCTCCAAGGAATCTTCAATGACCCAACGCTTGCGACCTATCCGCTGAAGGTCATGGTCCCGCCCACGCTCGTTGAGCACGACAGCGTTCTTGCCCGCTAAGAATGGCACGAACTCGCTTCTAAACGTCCGAAGCGACCTTTATCGATTTCGACTGTAACGCCCCCGAGGCGCATGCAAGCCCGTCGAAATAGCCAAATGGGTTGGTTGGGGACGTGTTCCTTTCAACGCCTTTTTCAAAATAGGTTGGATGGAACACGTCCCCAACCAACCCCCTATGAGGTTTTTGCTCGTGAGATCCCACCGGGAACCGAGAAGCTCTATCCCGCCGATAGCGTCATCATCTCGGCGGGCCAGGGGCCGCTCGATCGCCTGGTCAACACCACGGAGGGGCTCGAGGTAAGCCCGCGCGGCCTGCTCGTGACCGACAAGGACGGCCACACGACGCGACCCGAGGTCTTCGCCTGCGGCGGCGTGGCGAGCGGCGCGCGCACGGTGGTCGAGGCCGTCGCCGCCGCGAAGCGCGTGGCAGATTCGATGGACGCCTATATGCGCAGGGCGGGCGCGTAGGCCAGAGTCGCTTCAAGCTCATGCCGATGGGAATCGCTACGCAATCAGGAATAACGCTCCGCAAATCAGGTAGTCTCTATCCTGCAAATCCGTTAGTTTATTTCTTGTAAATCCATCAGTTTATGATTTGCAAATCCGGTATTTTATTCCTTGTTAATCTGGTAGTCATTCAATAGAACACGTGGTAACGTGGTAAATAGGATGCACGAACATCGTTGAGCAGGAGCCGTATCATGATTGCGCGCAGTCTTGAAGCAAAAGCCCTGGAGATGGCGAGCAAATTCCCCATCGTGTCAATCACCGGTCCTAGGCAGAGCGGAAAATCAACGCTCGTCAAAGCAGCGTTCCCAAGCTATCGCTACGTGAACCTTGAAGATGAGGACATGAGGGCGTTCGCTGTTGACGATCCGCGGTCATTCCTTCAGATGTATCCCGCCGGCACGATCATCGACGAGGCCCAGAGGGCACCAAGTCTGTTCTCATATCTCCAAGGGGCAGTCGACAGCACCGATAGACCGGGCCAATACATCATCTCCGGCTCGCAGAACTTCCTTCTCTTGGAGTCCATCTCCCAGTCTCTCGCCGGGCGTGTGGCGATACTCAACCTGCTACCGCTTTCACACGACGAACTCGATCGAGCGGGAATGCCGCCAAAAACGCTGAACAGCTGGATGTACGCCGGCGGATACCCGCGCATCTACGCGCATGCCATCGATCCGGCGGATTTCTACCCTTCCTACATCCAGACATATCTTGAGCGGGACGTGCGGCAAACGTTAGGGGTGCAGAAGCTCGCTGAATTCGAACGCTTTCTCACACTCTGCGCTTCACGCACGGGGGGCATGCTCAACAAAGAGGGCCTTTCGCGCGATTGCAGCGTCACGGTGAAAACCATCGAGCACTGGCTCTCGGTACTTGAGGCGAGCTTCATCGCCCTGCGGCTGCAGCCGTACTACCGTAATTTCGGAAAGAGACTTGTAAAAGCTCCCAA
Source organism: [Collinsella] massiliensis (assembly GCF_002161605.1). Lineage (NCBI taxonomy): Bacteria > Bacillati > Actinomycetota > Coriobacteriia > Coriobacteriales > Coriobacteriaceae > Enorma > [Collinsella] massiliensis. The sequence goes on from NZ_NFIE01000001.1 coordinate 148,054, forward strand.
GCTGTATCTATGTGATACGGGTCTGGCGTGCAACTTACTGGGCGTGGAGCATGCAGACGAGCTCGCCACCAGTCCGCTGCGAGGCGCGCTGTTTGAGACGGCTGTCGTATCAGAAATCCAGAAAGCGGCCCTGTCCCGTGGCCGACAGCTCAAACTCTATTACTGGCGCGATGCCGGCAAGCAAGAAGCAGATCTCGTCATCGAAAAGGGCTCGCAACCGTGGCGCATCATCGAAATTAAGTCTTCCGCAACGTACCATCCGAAGTTCTTCGCGAACATTACCGGGCTCGGCGAGCTGATGGGAATTCCCGCCCAGCGCAGATATGTTGTATATGCGGGCGATCGCTCATTTGAGACTAGCCGGGGCGCCGTCATTACGCCGAGGGATATCGCCTCCACGCTGGAGTATAGCTAGATACATCATCGGGCGCAGCGGGAGCTTTCGCATGTCAACCCGCATGCGCGCGAAGGCTATCCCAGGCCGTGGGAAGGCTCATTCAGAAACTGTCCTCAACTGAGATTTCACGAAGCTCACGACGTCCGCATGGATGGCATCGACGTCGCGCGCGGCGTCGATGAGGTGCACGCGGGCGGGGTCGGAGGCGGCGATCGCGCGGAATCCCTCGGCCACGCGGTGCTGGTAGGCAAGGCCCTTCGCCTCCATGCGATCCTCGTCGCGCGCGGCGCGGCGCCGGGCGGCCACCGCAGGGTCGATGTCGAAGACCAGCGTGAGGTCGGGCGCGCACGCCCCCACGGCGAGCGCGTTCGCCCGCGCGACAACGTCGAGCGGCACCCCGCCGGCATAGCCCTGGTAGGCGGTCGTGGAATCGTAGAAGCGGTCGCACACCACCATGCGGCCCGCCGCGAGCGCGGGCGCGATGACCTCGTGGACGAGCTGGGCGCGGGCGGCCTCGTAGAGCAGAAGCTCGCACGTGTCCGACATCTCCGCGTTCGCCGGGTCGAGCAAAAGCGCGCGGATCTTCTCCGAGATGGCGACGCCGCCCGGCTCGCGCAGCATGAGCACGTCATAGCCCGCGCGCCCAAGCGCCTCCGCCAGCAGGCGGGCCTGCGTCGACTTGCCGCAGCCGTCGATGCCCTCGACCGTGATGAAGCGACCTGTGCGCTCCCCTTCTGCCATATGCTCCCCTTGCGCCACAGGGCGCGCGGACGGCCATCTCGCCCGCCGTCCGCGCGCCCGCATCCATCAGTTCCTGTTCGTGGCAGCTACTGCGTCGAGCTGCCGTATACCGCGACGTTCGCCGCGCTCGTCCCCACGATCGAGGGGTCGTTGAACGCATGCACGTACACGAGCTGCATGCCCTCGGAATAAGGCGCGATCTCGTACGGCATGATCGCGATGGCAATGCCATCCGGCGTGGCGAAGTAGCGCGTCGCGTCCGCCGCCATGCCCTCGATGGAATCCTCGTTCGCGCCGTAGGCGTTCGGGTTCGCCTCGATATAGGCGCTGATCGCATCGACCGCCTCACCTTGGAGCTCGTCCCACGGCACGCCGAGCGCCTCTTCGATCGAGATCTCCTCACCGGTTGAGAGGTCGTAGAACGCGCCCGACATCGCCTCCGAGCCGTGCGCGCCGCCGTTGAACAGCTCGCGCGAGCTCCGGACGCACGCGACGGAACCCTGCAGGTAGGTGACGTCGTCGCGGTGCACCCAGATCTGCGTCTCGCCGGAATCGAAGCTCCAGCCCTGGGTAGCGGCCAGATCCGCCTCGAAGCTCTCCTTGAACGAGGCGTTCAGCTTGTCGAGCGCCTCATCCGTCGTGCAATCCGGGGAAAGCACGAACTCCGGGTACGTCCAGGTGCGGCTCTCCTCCCAATCATCGCCATTCCCCTGCGAGGTCATGAAGGTCACGTCGGCCTCGTTGCTAGTGACGGCGTAACTCGCGTCTGCTTCGGCGTCGTCCGCCTCCTCCTCGTCGGGCGCATAGGCTTCGAGCGCCTCGGAGCCGGCCGCCGCCTCGAGAGCGTCGATGGTGTCCTGCGTGCGCTCACCAAGCGCATCGGGCAGCACGGTATCGATCTTGGTCGCAGGGTCGGCGTCGGACTCCGACTGCGCCTCGACATTGCTCGCGGGGAGATTGAACTCGTAGTTCGCCACCTGCTCGAGCGAGGAGACGAAGTCCTTCCAATCGTCCTCGCTCGCCTCCGAGCCGTCGATGGTCACCGTCGTCGTGGTGTCGTGGTCGACATAGCTGCTCTCAATTTGGCATGAGGCCACCGCCTCGAAACCGTCATCGCCGAGCCCGTAGTACTCCGAGCGCGTGACCTCGGTCTCCGGCTCGGTCGGCGCGGGGTAGCTATACACCTCGATAACCGTCTGCGCCGGATCGTCCGCGGCGTCGGCCTCGCGCTCGTACAGGTTCACATAGTAATAGCCGCCGTTGGAATGCGAGGCATCGCCCTCGTAGACCTGCTCGACCGCGCCGTCCGCATAGCGCCACACCGCGACCTGGTAGGTATCGTCCCCATAGAACGAGGTGGTCGTCGCGGGATCCTTCGTGCACACGACGGTGAGCAGCTCGTCGGTGCCGTCGCCGTCGAAATCGATGAGGTCGGCGAGCGCCAAGCCCGACGCCGCGACCTCGCCGCCGCTGTTGCGGTCGGCCGTCGCCGGCGCGCCGTACTCGTCGATGAGGTCCTGGCAGGTGTAGTAGTAGAGCGCCGCGGCAATCTGCTCGTCGGTGAGGCCGTCCTCCTCGGCGGGCTCCTGCGTGCTATCCGTCTCGGGCGCGGGCGGCTCGACCACGACCTCCTCTTCCGCCTTCGGGTTGTCCTCCTCGTAGTGGATGGGGATGCGCTGCTCATCGGAAGCATCGGACGAACCGCTGCCCGAGCCGTTGCCCTTCGAGCCGCCGTTCGAGCCCGACCCCTTCGAGCCGCTGCCCGAACCGTCGGGCGCGATCACCAGCATGTAATCGCCGTCGGGGATGTCCCCGAAGTTGTCCATCGTGAAGCCGTTGTTGCCCGTCACGCGGATCTCGGCGACCACCTCGTTGAAGGCGTCGCTCGCGGTGCTGTTCTTGCTCGCGTCATCCGAGGCGCGGCGCATGAGGCGCACGACGTAGGACGTGAGGTCCTCGCCCGAGGCATCGCGCGGGCGCACGCGCGTCACCACCGAGCACTGGAGCGGATCCGACTGGCCGTAGCTCGCCGTGGGAACGTCCTTGCCCATCATGCGAGGCAGCACGAAGATGGCGAAGAACGCGGCCGCGGCGACCACGATGAGGACGATCGTCGCGATGAGGACGACCGGGCGCTTCTTGCGCGGGGGCTGCGCGTCCTGGGCGGAAACTTCGCCCACAGGCGCATCGGCCATATGGCCGGGCTGGAGCACCGTCGTGGCACCCGTGCCCGCATCGGCGGCCGCATCCGGGGCCGACCACAGCGCTTGCTCGGCCGCCGCCGCATCGGCTGCCGCCTCGGCGCGCTCGGCCTCCGCAGTGACGGCGGCGTCGGCAGCGGGAAGCACCGTCGTCTCGGCGTTCCCGGGCATGACGGTCGTTTCGTCCGAGCCTTCGGGCATGACCCTGGTCTCGCCCGTGTCGCTCGCCACGACAGTCGTCGCATCGGTATCTGAGGGGGCAACCGCCGGCTCGTCATCCTCGGCGGGCGCGGACGTCACCTCCGCGGCGTCGGGGGCCATGACCGTCGTCGCATCGGCGGCGCCGGGCATGACCCTGGTCTCCATCGCCTCGACGGGAGCATCTGCCGGAACGGCAGCGGGGGTCTCCTCCCCGGCAGCTTCCGGCTGTGCCGCCTTCTTCGCCTCATCGGCCGCCTGCTGGGAAGCATCCGGGGCAGCCTGTGCGGGCACCGCTTCCTGGGCAGGCGCAACCTTCTGAACGGGCTCCGTCTCCTGGGAGAGCGCCGCCTCCTGGGCACCGGCATCCCGCGCAGGCGCCGCATCGGGCGCTACGCGCGGCTCGATCTTCGCCACCGGAGCGCCGCATTTCGTGCAAAACTTCGCGCCATCGGGCAGCTTCTGCCCGCAAGCCGTACAAAACATCGCATTCCCTCCGCTCGCCGAGCGTTGCGTTCACGCTTATGATACGACGAAGCGCGGACAAAAGCTGCTCGGAGCGGGCGGGAAACGAGATGGTGCCGCTCGCCGCTACTTCTTCGCCGAGCGCTTCGCCGTCGTCTTCTTCGCGCCCGAGGCCTTCTTCGCGCCGCCGCGCCCGCGCCCGCGCGCGCCGCCCGCGGCCTTCTTCTCCTTGCCGGGGCAGTCCATGTTCACGCAGATGCGCCACGGCCCGCGCGCGGTCTCGACCACCACGATGGGCGCGCCGCAGTGCTCGCACACCTCGCCCGTCGCGCTCAGCTTGCCGCGCGCCGGCAGCGGGTAGCTCGTGCCGCACTCGTCGTAGTTCGTGCACCGGATGAAGCGCTTGCCGCTCTTCTCGCTCTTATGCGCCACGAGCTCGCCGTGGCGGCCGGCCTCGGCGCAGGCGCGGCACTCGCCCACCACGATGTCGGGCTCGAAGTTCGTGGGGCACTTGGGGTTCACGCACATCTCGTACGCCTTCTGGCGGAACGGCTGGCACTTGATGCGCGGCGCCCCGCACTCCGGGCACACGGCGGCCTCGCCCTCGAGCGGGCTCACCTTCACGCCGCTCGGCACGGGATACGTCACGTCGCAGTCCGGCCAGCCCATGCAGCCGATGAAGCTGCCGCGCGTCTTGGCGCTCGTCTTCATGACCAGGTCCTTGCCGCACTTGGGGCACGCGCCCACGCGCGCATCGGCCGTCACGGCGTCGGCGATGGCGTCGCCGAGGTCGTCCTTGTGCTCGATGAGCGTGTCGAGCAGCCCCGCGAGCAGCGCGCGCGAGTGCTCGACCACGTGGTCCTGCGTGTCCTGGCCCTCGGCCACGTGCGTCATGTCCTCGTCGAGCTCCGCCGTCATCTCCGGCGTGGTGATGCGCGGCGCGAACTCGTGGAGCGCGTCGATGATGGCCATGCCGAGCTGGCTCGGCTCGATGGGGTCGTTCTTCAGGTACTTCACCGTGTAGAGGCGCTCGATGATGCTCGCGCGCGTGGACTTCGTGCCGAGCCCGCGCTTCTCCATCTCCTGCACGAGGCGGCCCTGGCTGTAGCGCGCGGGCGGCTCGGTCTGCTTCGCCTCGAGCGCGATGTCGCGCACGTCCACGGTGTCGCCCTCGGCGAGCGCCGGCAGCTGCTCGTCGCGCTTCAGGCCGTACGGATAGGCCTCGCGGAAGCCCGCGTCCACGAGCACGTCGCCGCTCGCGGTGAACGGCTCGCCCGCCACGTCGATGGCGAGCTTCGTGTTCTCGATGGTCGCGGGGCCCATGAGCGTCGCCAGGAAGCGGCGCGCGATGAGCATGTAGAGCTTCTTCTGGCCGCCGTCGAGCGTCTCGGGGTCGCCCTGGCCGGTGGGGTGGATGGGCGGGTGGTCGGTGGTCTCGGTCTTGCCGCGCGTGGGCTTCATGGGGCCGGCGAGCACCTTCTTGCACACCGGGCGGAGCGCCGGGCTGTTCGACGCGAGGCCGTCCACGATGCCCGCGAGGTCGAGCGTGCGCGGGTAGACCGTGTTGTCGACGCGTGGGTAGGAGATGAAGCCGGACATGTAGAGGCTCTCGGCGATGCGCATGGTGCGCGCGGGGCTGATGCCCTCCGCCGCGGCCGCCGCCTGCAGGCTCGTGGTGTTGAACGGCGTGGGCGGCTGCTGCTTGCGGCTGCGCTTCGCCACGCTGGTGACGGTGCCCGTCGTGGCGTGCTCCACATGGGCGAACGCCGTCTCCGCCGCGGCCTTGTCGGTGAAGCGCGCCGTGGCGTGGCCGATCTTGAACTCGGCGTCCTTGGCCGCCGCCATGCCGCGGATCTGCCAGTAGTCCTCGGGCACGAAGGCCATGCGCTCGCGCTCGCGCTCCACCACGAGGGCGAGCGTGGGGGTCTGCACGCGGCCGGCCGAGCGCACGTTGCCGAAGCCGCCGAAGCGAGCGAGGGTGAGGTAGCGCGTGAGCACCGCGCCCCAGATGAGGTCGATGTACTGGCGGCTCTCGCCGGCGTCGGCGAGGTCCTGGTCGAGCTCCACGAGGTTGTCGAAAGCGGCCGTGACCTCGCCCTTGATGAGCGCGGAGTAGCGCGCGCGGCTCGTGGGCACGTCGGGCGCCACCTCGCGCACGCAGGAGAGGGCGTCCGAGCCGATGAGCTCGCCCTCGCGGTCGAAGTCCGTGGCGATGATGACGTGGTCGGCCTTCTTGGCGAGGTTCTTGAGGACGCGGATAATCTCCTTCTCCGCCGGCTTCTTCACGATGGGCGCCCAGGTGAGGTACGGCAGGCTCTCGACCTTCCAACCCTTGATGTTGATGCCGTTCGCGAGGAAGGGCTTGCGCTTCGTGGCATAGGGCGGGCGCGCGAGGCCGTCCGGCACGTCCGCCGGCAGCACCTCGCCGTCGTCGCTCACGCTGTACCAACCCTGCTTCTTGTCGAAGAGGATCTCGTCGGGGAAGTCCGGCGCGAGGATGTGGCCCGCCAGGCCCATGGAGACCCAGTCCTCGCCGGATACCGTGAAGCGGTAGACCTGCGTGTTGTAGACCTTGTCCGTCTTGGGCTTGCCGTCCGCCAGGAGCTGGGCGATCTTCTGGGCGGCGATGTTCTTCTCTGCGATGACGAGTTTCACGTGCGACCTCTTATTGCCTTCCGCGAGCGCCCGCGCGCCCGCCCGTTCTAGCCGGACACTATACACGAGTTGCCTGCGGTTTACGAAAAACCCACCTGCATGGCGCCTATGGAGCGCGGGGCTTGGGGCGTGCCGCGCGCCTGCGATGGCGCCCCGCGGCCGGCGCGGCCTCCGTGCTTCTTACTATATCCCGTTATCTGCGGGGTAATCTGACAGGTTTCTGACACGAACCGTGGAGAGAACCGTGCGGCAGGCCCCAGTCCCGCGAAATCCTAGGCGCGCGCTGTCTCGACCTGCCCGGCGAGCCACTCGCTCCACGCGTCCATGCCCTCGCCCTTCGTGGCGCTCACCTCGAAGCGCGGCGCGCGCGGGTTGAGGTCGTCAAGCACGCGGTTGTAGCCCGCGCGGTCGAAGTCGAAGGCGGGGGCGACGTCGATCTTATTGAGCAGGAGCGCGCCGGCATGCTGGAAGATGCCCGGGTACTTGAGGGGCTTGTCGTCGCCCTCCGGCACCGAGAGGATCATGACGCAGAGGTTCTCGCCCAGGTCGAAGTCGACCGGGCACACGAGGTTGCCCACGTTCTCGATGAAGATGACGTCGATGGCGTCGAGCCCGATCGCCTCGTCGAGCGCGTCGACGGCCTGGCGAATCATGTTCCCCTCGAGGTGGCAGAGGCCGCCCGTGTTGATCTGGATGGCCGGCATCCCGGCCTCCTTCATGAGCTGCGCGTCCACGTCGCTCGCAATGTCGCCCTCGATGACGGCGCAGCGCAGGCCGAAGCGGTCGCGCAGCCGCTCGTTCGTGGCCAGGATGGTCGAGCTCTTGCCCGAGCCGGGGCTCGAGAGCACGTTCACCACGTAGGTGCCGGTCTGGGCGAAGCGCGCGCGGAGCTCGGCGGCGAGCTGCTCGTTGCGCGAGAGAATCGGCTGCTCAAGGTTGATGGTGCGCTCAGGCATGCTGCATCCCTCTCTCCGGAATCATTGGGGACGGTTGAGTCATTGGGGACGGGTTCAAATGACTCAGTGAGTCAAACGAACCCGACCCCATTGACTCACTGAGTCATTTGAACCCGTCCCCAATGACTCAACGACTCCAGCCGACCCCATCAGGGGAGGTCGACTTCCATGGACACGATCTCGAGCTCTCGGCCGGCCAGAAGGTGGGTCTCGGCGCTCCCGCACGCGGGGCACCGCACGTGGAAGCGGTCATGCTCGAACTCCTCGCCGCACGAAAGGCACCGGCTGCGCGGCCGCACGGCCTCCACGCGCAGGACGCTTCCGCGCATGAGCTCGTCATCCTCGCTCAGCACGTCCCACGCGAAATCGAGCGTCTCGGGAACGACCTCGCGCATGTCGCCGATGCGCAGCGTCACCGCGACGACGCGCAGCGCCCCGGCATCGCGCGCCGCCCGCGAGACGGTGTCGAGGATGCCCGAGACGATTCCCAGCTCGTGCATGAGCCGGCCTTACGCCTCCTCGTCGGCGGCGAAGAAGCCCACGCGGCTGCCCTTGAGGCCCTTCTTGCCCTCGCGCGCGATGATCACGAAGCGCGTCACGAGCAGCGACACCTCGTAGAGCGAGAGCAGCACCGCGTACATGAAGAGCATCGTGACGGGGCTCGCGTCCGGCGTCACCGTCGCCGCGATCACGGCCATGGCCACGTAGATGTAGCGCCAGGCGCCGCGGAAGGTCGCGTACGGCACGATGTGGAACACGGCCAAGTAGAACACGAAGAGCGGCAGCTCGAACGCGATGCCGAAGCCGATCATGAGCAGCACCTCGGTGTTGAGGTAGTTCTCGAGGTCGGCGAAGGCGGTCGCGATGGTGTTCGTCTCGCCCACGAGCCACTCGAACGCGGACGGCACGATGAACAGGTAGCAGAACACCGCGCCGATGAAGAAGAGCGCCGTGGCAAGGAAGAGCGTCGGCACCACCCAGCGGCGCTCGTTGGGCTTGAGCGCCGGCAGGAAGAAGCCGAGGATCTGCCAGAGGATCATGGGCACGCAGACCACCGCCGCCGTCTTGATGGCGATGGAGAAGCGCAGCGAGAAGCCGCCGAGCGAGCTCATGATGTAGAACTGGTCGTTCACGAACGGCGCGATGGGATCGGTGAGCAGGTCGATAATCGTCGGGGTGGCGAAGTAGAAGACCGCCGTACCGATGATGATGGACACGATGATGATGGTGAGGCGGCGACGGAGCTCGCCGAGGTGATCGAGCAGCGGCATGCGTGCGGGTCCGACGGGCATTACTGCTCACCCCCTTCCGCGGCGGGAGCATCCGTGGGCGCGGGCTCCTCGGCGGCGGGCTTCTCAACGGCAGGCTCCTCAACGGCCGTAGGTTCCTCCTCGGCCGCGGCGGGCGCGGCGTCGTCGGAAGCAGCGGCGCTCGCAGCCTCGGCGGAGGCAACCTCCCCCGTCGCACGGCGGCGCGGGCGGCGGCTGTAGAGATCCTCGATGCTCGGCTGCGCGGGCTCCTCGGCGGCGGGCTCAGCGGCAGCCGCGGCCTCGTCAGCGGCGTCGCTCGCGGCGTCGCCGGCAGCAGACGCGTCGCCTGCTACCGCAGCGGGCGCCTCGGCGCCAACCTCATCCGCGGCGCTCGCAGCCGCCTCGCGCTCGGCCTTCTCGGCCGCGAGGCGCGCACGGCGCTCGGCGAACGTCTCCTTGCGCGCCTCCGGCGCCTTCGCGGCGGCGTCGGCGGGCGCATCGGCATCCGCGTCCTCGTCGATCGCGGCCTGCTTCGAGGACGTCGACGCGCTCGCTGCGGCGGTCATGGGGTCGATCACCTCGGTCTGCACGACCGAGGTCACCTTCTGCTGCGTCTCGCGGAACTGGCGGATGGCACGGCCGATCGTCTTGCCCGCCTGGGGCAGCTTATCCGGCCCGAACAGCAGGAACGCGAAGACCAAGATGATGATTAACTCGGTTTGTCCGATTCCGAACACGAAAACCTCCCGAAACTATGGACACGCGCCGAAGCCGCGGCGGCGACGGGCGGCACCATGCGATAACCGCAAAAGTATACCGCCTCCGCGGGCGCGGGGAAGAAGGCTGACGATGCCTTTACAGAGCGTGAACGAAACCCGCCCGCGCCCCATGGACGTTAGGCGGCCGTGATGCCGATCTCCGCATCGACGCCGAGCAGCTGCGCCACGCGCATCACGCCCGGCTGCGCGTTCACGACGGCGAAGTGCTTGCCGTGCTCCTCCGCATGGTGCGCCGCTCCCACGAGCACGCCGATGCCCGTCGAGTCGATGTAGGCCACGTGCTCGAAATCGAGGTAGACCACCTCGGTCGGCTGCTCGAGCGCCAGGTCGATGGCGTCGCGCAGCTTCGAGGCGTTCGAGATGTCGACCTCGCCGTCCACGCCGATGACGTAGCGCTCGGGCGAGGCGGAGGTGGTGATCACAAGTTCCATGATGGTTCCAATCTAGCTCGTGGTTAGCCGGAATCGCATGCGGCAGGGCCGCTCGGGCCGAGGAGGGAGCGGTACCGCCCGCGTTAGCGCTCCTCAAGGGCGAGCTGGGCGGAGACGAGCTTCGTCGCGAGCACGAGCACGTCGAGCGCCGCCTCGAGCTCCTCCACGCTCGGGTAGGTCGGGGCGATGCGGATGTTCGTGTCGTGCGGGTCCTTGCCGTACGGCCAGGTGGCGCCCGCCGGCGTGAGCTTCACGCCCAGCTCCGCGCAGAGCGCGGCGATGCGCTTGGCCGAGCCCTCGGGGCCGTCGAAGCTCACGAAGTAGCCGCCGTTGGGGTGCGTCCACGTGGCGCAGCCCGTCTCAGCGAGGCCCTCGGTGAGCTTGCGCTCCACCGCCGCGAAGCGCGGGCGCAGGAACTCGGCGTGCTTGCGCATGTGGGCGCGCACGGCGTCGAGGTCGGGCAGGAAGCGCGTGTGCATGAGCTGGTTGAGCTTGTTCGCGCTGATGAGGCCCACCTTGAGCGTGCTCGCGACCTCGGCCACATTCGACGGGCTCGAGCCGAAGAACGCGATGCCGGCGCCGGGGAAGGTGATCTTGGAAGTCGAGGCGACGCCCAGGATGCGGTCCTCGTTGCCCGCCGCGCGCGCGATGTCGAAGATGTTCGCGAGCACGTCGCCTTCGTCCGTGAGGTCGTGCACGGCGTAGGCGTTGTCCCACACGATGCGGAAGTCCGGCGCGGCCTTCATGGTCGCGAGGCGGCGCACCGTCTCGTCGGAATACGTGACGCCCGTGGGGTTCGAGTACTTCGGCACGCAGAACATGCCCTTGATGGAATCGTCCTCGGCCACGAGGCGCTCGACCACGTCCATGTCCGGGCCGGTCTCGGTCATGGGCACGGGGATGTTCTCGATGCCCAGGTCCGCCGTGATGCCGAAGTGGCGGTCATAGCCGGGCGCGGGGCACAGGAACTTCGCGTGGTCGAGCTTGCTCCACGGCGTGTAGCCGGGCACGCCCTTCTCCCAATAGTGGATGAGGATCGACTGCATGATGTTCAGGCTCGACGAGCCGAGCACGATGGTCTGCTCGGGCGGCACGCCGATGAACTCGCCCGCCAGGCGGCGCGCCGAGGGGATGCCCTCGAAGCAACCGTAGTTGGAGCAGTCGATGCCCTCGTCGGTGAGGTCCGAGCCGCTATTCAGGATGTCGAGCATGGGGCGTGAGATGCCCACCTGCTCGGGGCTCGGCTTGCCGCGCGCCATGTCGAGCTTGAGCTCCTTGGCCCGCGTCTCCTCCACCTCGCGCTCGAGCTGCTCGATAGCTGCCTTGAGCTCCTCGGTCTCCATCTGCTGGTACATCGTCTGCATGCATGCCTCCTGCCGCGCGGGAAAGCCGCCGCGCACGGTGATGGTGTTCTGGGACAGTATACCGACTCGGCGGGCCGGCGCGCGGCGCTGCGAAGCGCGTAACATAGTAATAGCATGGGGTGTGGGCGATCCCAGCCAGGTAAAATAACCCCAGGGGTATTTTTACATGGCCTCGCGGGTATCGTTCATGCCGACCGCACCCGAAAATGTAAAAATACCCCTGGGGTAATTTTACATGCAAGGAGGCCACCATGGATCAGACGTCGTTTCAAGCCGAGGCCTTCGGCGAGCTGCAGAGCCTCGTCGACGGGCTCTTCGCGACCCGGCAGGTCATCGACCGGCTCGACCTCATCATGCAGGCCGAGGTGCTCGACCTCGACCCCGACCTGCTCGAGATCGTGAACCTCCTGCCGCCCGGCGCCTACGAGCGCCAGCGCCTCTGCGACCAGCTGAACTCCGCCCTCGCCGCGCATGGCTGGGGCAGCATGTACGGGACGGTCGAGTAGGCGCGCGGCCGCCCGCCCGAAGCGAGCGCGGCCCCGTCCACCCAACCGTCGGCTCACCGCGAGAAGGAGCACGTCATGGCAGATTTCCTCACCGAGCGCAACGAGGCCATCCGAGCCGCCGAGGCCGCCCTCGACCACCTGTACCGGGCGCGCGACCTTTTGGGGTCGGCGGGCAACTGGGGGCTCTTCGACATCTTCGCCGGCGGAATGCTCACGTCCTACATCAAGCGCAGCAAGATGAGCGAGGCGCAGGCGGAGCTCGAGGCGTCCCGCGAGGCGCTCCGCGCGCTCGCGCGCGAGGTGCGCGACGTGGAGCACGCGGGCGCGTTCGACATCGACACGAGCGGCTTCCTCTCCTTCGCGGATATGTTCTTCGACAACGCGTTTCTCGACATGTACGTGCAGGCGCAGATCGGTGAGGCGAAGCGCCAGGTCGACGGCGCGATCGGCCAGGTCGAGGCGCTGCGCGACCGCCTGACGCGCTTGGGATAGCCCGGGATGAAAACGGGGGCCGCGGCCCCCGTCTCCCATGCGCTGTTGATGCGGTTGATCGGCTGATTACTCGGCGCCCGCCTGAACCGCCGGGGCGTCGGGCGCCTGCGCATCGCCGGGCGCCTGCACGTCGCCGGACGCCTCGTCCTCCTCGCGCGGCCCGTCGCCGCGGCAGGCGAAGGCCATGAACGCGAGGCCGATGACCGCCGCCGAGACCGACCCGGCGAGGATCGCCGTCTTCGCGGCGAGGAGCTCGGCCGGGATCTCCGTGAACGCGAGGCCCGCGATGAGGATCGACATGGTAAAGCCGATGCCGCCCAGGATGCCGATGCCGGCGATGTGCCGCCAGCCCACGCCCTTCGGGAGCTCCGCCAGGCCGGCGCGCACCATGAGGTACGTCACGCCGAGGATGCCGAACGTCTTGCCCAAAAGCATGCCGAGGTACACGCCCACGGCCACCGGGTCCACCGCGAGCGCGAGCATGTCCACGCCCACAAGGCGCACCTGCGCGTTCACGAAGGCGAAAAGCGGCAGGATGATGAAGTTCACCGGCGCCGCGATGCGGTGCTCCAGGCGCTGGAGCGGGGGCGTCACGCGGTGCATGACGCGCTCGACGCGCGTGACGGCGTGCGTGAAGTCGTGCTGGCCCAGGATGTGCGCCTCGGCGTCGAAGCGCTCATCGAGGTCGGGGAGCTTCGACTCCACCCAGGACACGAGGGCGCGCGCGTTGATGTCCGAGCGCGCGGGGATGGTGAACGCGAGGATCACGCCGGCGAGCGTGGCGTGCACGCCGCTCTGGAAGAGGCAGAACCACAGCACGAGGCCGAGCGTGAGGTAGGGCGCCACGCCGAAGAACCGCCGCCGGTTGAGGAACACGAGCCCCGCCGTGACGAGCGCCGCCGCCGCGAGCCAGCCCAGCTGCGGGGCGTGCCCGTAGAAGAGCGCGATGGCCGCGATGGCGAGCAGGTCGTCCGCGATGGCGAGCGTCGAGAAGAACACCTTGAGCGCAGGCGGCACGCGGCTGCCCAAAAGCGAGAGCACGCCGAGCGCGAACGCGATGTCCGTCGCCATGGGGATGGCCCAGCCGTACACCGCGCCGCCGCGGTTCACCACGACGTAGATGGCCGCCGGCAGCACCACGCCGCCCACCGCGGCGAGCATGGGCAAAAGCGCCTGGCGCGGCTGGCGCAGCTCGCCCACCGTCATCTCGTACTTCAGCTCGATGCCCACGAGCAGGAAGAAGATCGCCATGAGGAAGTCGTTCACGAAGAGCTCGAAGGTGAGCGAGAACTCCCAGCCGCCGATGGCGATGGTCACCGGCTGGGCGAACCACTCGTGGAGCGGGTAGTAGAGGTCCGTGTTCGCGCAGATGACCGCGGCCACCGCCGCGAGGATCATGACGCACGCGGAGATGACGCCGTTGCCCGTGATGGCCTCGAGGGTGCCGCGGCGCTCCAGGCGGCTGCGCTGCAGGGGGCTCATCAGGCGCTCCCTCCCCGGCTCCGATGCGGAGGCGGCACGACCCGGCTTGCGCACAAGGACCTTGCGCTCGACCGCCCCCGCAGCCGCGCGTCCTTCGGTTGTCGTCCGCTTCTGAGCCATGCGCGTGCGCGCTCCTTCCGTCGTGCCGGGACGCGACGACCCGCCGCTCCCCGCTTGCAAACCTTCGCAACAAAAAGGGGCGCCTTGCCCAGACGCCCCACCTTGCTTGTATTGTTACCACTGCCGTGGCGATTCAACGGGCTCCGGCGCCCGCATCCAGAGGGAATCCACAGATGCGGCCGACCCCGGGCAGCGCCCGGTGATAAAAAGGTGACTGACACCTTTTTATCAGTGAGTCAATTGAACCCGTCCCCAATGACTCACGTCCCCAATGACTCACTCGGCGGCGGCGAGGATCGGCGCGGCGACCTGCTTCTTGCGGGAGAGCACGCCGGGCATCCACACGCCCTCGGCCACGTCCTCGATGCCGAGGCCCTTCTGCGCGCAGGCGGTGTCGCCCTCGAGCAGCACCTGGCTGCCCTCCTCCATGATGTCGGTGATGCACAGCACGATGCCGTCGGCGTCCTTGCCGGCCTGGTAGGCGCGCATGGCCTCGCGGATCTCGGGGATCATGCCGAGCGCGCGGGTCTTGTCGACCGTCTCGTACTGGCCGATGAGCAGCTGCGTGTCGCCCACCTCGAAGAGCTTGATGTCGTTGCCCACCATCTGCTCGGGCGTGAACGAGCCGGACGGGCGGCTGAGGAAGACCTCCATGCCGAACTTCACCGGGTCGACGCCGAGCTGCTCACCGAGCTTCGCGGCCACGGCAGCGTCCACGTCGGTGGCGGTGGGGCTCTTGAGCATGAGCGTGTCGGTCATCATGGCCGAGAGCAGAAGCTTCGCCTGGGTGTCCGTGGGCTGCTGGCCGAGCACCTCGAAGAGCTTCGCCACGATGGTGCAGCTGGAACCCCAGGGCAGCGCGACGATGTGGAGCGGCGCGGCCGTGGTGAAGTTGCCGAAGCGGTGGTGGTCCACCACGCCATAGATCGTGGCGTTCTCGAGGCCGACAACGGACTGGCCGGGCTCGTTGTGGTCGGTGAGCACGACGAGCTGCGCGTCCTCACCCTCCGCGGCGGGCTCGATGGCGTCGAGCTGGCGCGGCTCGGGGACGCCGGCCTCGGCGAGGAGCTTCGCGGACTCCGCCGGGAGCGGGCCCAGCGCGCACGCCTCGTACTCGTTGCCGCCGAACCCAACCTGGTTCAGCAGCTGCGAGAGCACGACGGACGACATGATGGCGTCGTTATCGGGATTCTGATGGCCGAAGACGAGAACCTTGCTCATTTACGTTCCTCCTAAGCGATGTGTATCCAGACGGGGACGGCGCGCGGCGCTAGCGGCGCACGTGGCGCACGATGGCCATGGCCGCCGCGGCCTCGTTCGTGACCTCGGAGAAGTCGCCGTCAGCGAAGAGCGCGGGCTTCACCATCCAGGTGCCGCCGCACGCGATGACCGACGGGCAGGAGAGGTACTCCTCGACGTTCTTGGTGCTCACGCCGCCGGTGGGCATGAAGCGGTGCCCCACGAACGGCGCGGCGAGCGCCTTGATGGTGTCGAGACCGCCGTACTGCGCGGCCGGGAAGAACTTCGTCACGTGCAGGTCGAACTTGAGCGCGCGGATGATCTCGCTCGGGGTGACGCAGGCGGGCAGCACCGGCACGTCCTTGTCGATGCACTCCGCCACGATCTCCTCGTCGAAGCCGGGGCTCACGATGAACTCGGCGCCAGCATCGATGGCCTCGGCGAGCTGCTCCATGGTGAGCACGGTGCCCGCGCCCACGCACATCTTGGGCTCGGCGGCCTTCATGGCGCGGATGACATCGGCCGCGCACGCGGTGCGGAACGTGACCTCGGCGGACTCCATGCCGGCGGACATGAGGGCATGCGCGAGGGGCGCGGCGTCCTCGACCTTGTCGAGCACGACGACCGGCACGATGCCCAGCTGCTCGAGCTTCTCATAGAATGATTCGAACATGAGCTTTCCTTCCTCGGAACCCGTGCCGGGCGAGCCGGCACACTCTACTGTCCTCTAGTTTAGCGTGCCCGCGTGCAAAAGGGACGGACGCGCGAGGCTCATATGGAATGACGCGGTATACTTACAATTACATATGGAATCTGAGCATATCGGGAGACCGCCATGGCATACCGCGTCTATCAATCGAAGCGAAACGAAGCCGCGCAGGTGGCCATCGGCGACGCCCTGCTCGGCATGCTCGAGGAGCATCCCATGAGCGAGATCACCATCAAGGAGCTCTGCGAGCGGGCGGGGGTGTCGCGCCCCACGTTCTACCGGCACTTCGATGCCATCGAGGACGTGCTCGGGCTCTTCGCGCAGCAGGTCTTCCAGAGCACATACCGCGCCATCGCGCCCCTCATGGGCAAGGGCAACAGCGGCGTCAGCATCGTGGAGCATGTGTTCGAGAAGTTCCTCGAGCACCAGCGGCTCTTCGACCTGCTCCGCGAGCGCGACCTGCTGTCGCCGTTCTTTGGGTACCTGTGGGTCTTGAACAGTTTGCCCACGCAGGAGCAGGTCATCCGCTCTGAGCGTTCCATCGCGCCGACGCAGGACACCTTCGACGTGATCACCTACTCCTGGGGCGGCACGTTCTCGATCATCTTCACGTGGATCCTCGACGGGATGAAACGGCCCGCGCACGAGATGGCGCAGGCCGTCATCAGGGCCGCCCTGCACGTGGGCGGCACGTTCGACGCTTCCTACCACGATGTGTCGAACATCATGTGGTCGGTCATGGGCAAGGTCTCCGCGGAGGCGCAGCAAGACGCCCAGCCGGCCGAGCGGTGCTAGCAGGACGCGGGCTCGCCGGGCGTCACGCCCGCCTCGTTGAAGCTATCGATGCGCACGCTGTAGCCCTCCCCGGCGTTCAGCGTGGTGAGGGTGTGCATGCCGAGCGAGCCGTCCGTGAGCTCCCAGCTGCCGTAAAGCGCCTGCGGGGAGAGGCCGTAGCGGACGATGTACCCCTGGGCGCCGGGCACGGGCTCCCACACGAGGTCGGCTGAGAGCCCGCCCTCGGTGCGCGCGGCGCGCACGGACTCGACGGCGGCCGGGCGCTCGATGCCCGCGGCGCGGCCGAACACGCGGATCCCGCTCACCGCCGGGCGGCCGCCGAGCGGGGCCGTGAGGTGCGACACGCGCACGTAGCGCGCGCTCACCGGCGCATCGAGCTCCACGTAGGCGTGCGGGCGGTCGGCGGCGCCGTCACGCAGGTCGAGCACGGCCTCCCACGCCGCGCCGTCAGCCGAGACCTCGAGCAGGTAGCGCGCGGGTTGGTCCTCGACCGTGATGATGCGCTTGAAGAAGGCGCCCGAATCGACGAACTCCTCCTCCGGCGTGTCGGAAGCCGGGATCGCATGGTCGGCGAGGTTCACCTGGATCGCATAGACCTCGCGCACCGCGCCCATGTCGAGCATGACCCACGGGTCGGCGTCGTCGGCCGCGGCCGCCCACCAGGTGCGGCAGTCCTCGTCCGCAGCGAGGCCCGGCTCATGGCTCTCCTCGGCGCTCGACGCGCTCGCCGCGACGCCCGCGCCCTTCGAGAGCAGCATCCACGCGGGCTCGGCCGCCTCGTCGTAGGCGCGCTCGCCCTCGGGCACCACCTGCGGGTAGCAGGCGAGGCGCTGGTCGCAGTGCATGGTGCCCGCGGCATCGAAGTAGCACGGGAAGAGGCCCACGCGGCGCTCGAATTTCTCGTTCACCGAGATGCGCATCGTCGAGGCGTGCCACCAGTTGCCGTGCACGTCCTGGAAGGTGCTGCCGTGGCCCGCGCCCTGCATGAAGCCGCCCGGGTTCGACGAGAAGGGGTTCCACGCCTGGTAGGTGAAGGGGCCGAGCGGGCTCTCGCCCACGTACACGCCGTCGGCGTACACGTTGTTCTCGGTGCCGGGCGCGGCGTACTGCAGGTAGTAGCGGCCGTCGTGCTTGGTCATGTAGGCACCCTCGATGAAGGGCTTCGTGCCGGTGCGCGCGCGGATCATGCGCTCCATCTCGGTCTTGGGCTCCTCGAGGTGGTTGTTCTCGCCCTTGCGCTCCCAGCCGTGCTCCGCCTCGCACTCGGGCACCACGGCGACCTTCTCGCCGATGGGCGCGAAGGTGCCGCGCTCGAGCTCGATGCCCCACACGGGCTCGGTGCTCGTGCAGCCCCAGTAGAGGTAGATGCGGCCATCATCGTCCTGGAAGAGGTCGGGGTCCCAGAACTCCATGGTCGTGGCCACGGGCTCGAAGGGCATGTGCACGGGGTCGGTGCTCGCGAAGAAGGTGCAGAGCTGGCCGCGCTTGCTCGCGCAGAACACCACCGCGCCGTCGATGAGGCGCACGTCCGGCGCGTAGTCCTCGATGGGGAGCTCGGGGGTGGCCTTGAACTCCCAGGTGATGAGGTCGGTCGAGTACCAGAAGCCGCCGCTCATGGAGGCGAAGAGCAGGTAGTAGCCCTCCCACGCGATCACCGTGGGGTCCGCCGCCTCGCGGAAGCGCCATTCGGCCTGCTTGCCTGGGGCGATCTTGTCCTGGTAGCGATACGGCAGGTCGAGCGGGTTGCAAAACGTCCTTGTCATACGGTCTTCCCTTCGTGCAACATGTAAATTTACCCCAGGGGTTTTTTTACATAGGAACCCAGGTGCGCGAGGCTCGGCTTGGGCGAGCGCTCCTGCGTGGCGCGGTCGAACGCGATGAGGCCGAAGCGCATGGAGTAGCCCTTCTGCCACTCGAAGTTATCCATGAGCGACCAGTAGAAGTAGCCCTTCACGGGGATGCCGTCGTCCAGGCAGCGCTCCACGCCGGCGAGCGCCTCGTCGATGAAGGCCACGCGGCGGGCGTCGTCGTCGGTGCCGATGCCGTTCTCCGTCACGATGATGTCGCCCGTCCACTCCTTCGCCACGGCGCGGAGCACATGTTCGAGCGCCTGCGGGTAGAACTCGTAGCCCATCTGCGTGACCTCGGCGCCCTCCGGCACGGGCAGGTCGCCCTCGGCGCCCACGCGTGTGCGCGTGTAGTTCTGCACGCCCAAAAAGTCGTCGCCCTCGATCACGGGCAGGTAGTGCGTGAACTCGTCCACCCACTCCGCGGCCGCGAGCGCCTCGCCGCCGGGCACGGGCTGCAGGTCGTGCAGGCTCAGCGTGAGGCCCACCTTCACGTGCGGGCAGAGCTCGCGGATGGCGGCACGGGCGCGGCGGTGCGCCTCGCACACGACCTCGTCGCTGTGGCGCGAGCGCGGGCTCTGGAAGGTCTGCGGGTCCTCGGTGCCGAACGCCTCCTTGTTCTCGGCCTTCTGGAGCTGCTGGTTCTCCATCATCTTCTTGAGGTTGAGGCCCATCTGCACCTGCGACTCGTCCACCGCGCCGTCCGCCTCCGCGGCCTGGGACGCGGCTGCCATCGCGGCGGCCGCCGCGCGCGCCTGCTGGGCGTAGCGCTCGGCGATGCGGGCGATCTGCAGGCCCATGTTGGCCTCGTTGATGGTGCACACGAACGAGAGCTCGCCGCCCAGGCGCTCCATGACGTGGCGCACGTAGCGCTCAAAATCGGCCGGGGTGGTCTCGGCGTCCCAGCCGCCCTTGCGGATGAGCCAGATGGGGCTGCTGAAGTGGTGGAGCGTCACGACGGGCTCCACGCCGTTGGCGCGGCAGCAGCGGATGACGTCGCGGTAGTGCTCGACCTCCGCCTCGTCGAAGACGCCCTCCTCGGGCTCGATGCGGCCCCACTCGATGGAGAAGCGGTAGGCGTTGAGCCCCGCCGCGGCGGCAAGGCGGATGTCCTCCTCGTAGCGGTGGTAGTGGTCGCATGCGTCGAGCGACGGCTCCGAGAACGTGGTGTGCGGCATCTGCTCCATGAGCCACAGGTCGCTGTGGGTGTTGTTGCCCTCGACCTGGTAGGCGGCCGAGGCCGCGCCGAGCATGAAGTCCTTGGGTAGCATATATCCTCCTTCGCGCGCGGGCACGCCCACGCTCATCCACCGGGTGGGCAACCCTGCCCGACCCGGCGTTGGTTTATTCCGTCTGCGCCGCGTTCAGCTGCGCGATCAGGCCGTCGAGCTGCTCCTCGCCGATCATGCCGAAGCCCACGAGCGACGAGAGCTGGATGCCCGCGAGCATCGCCCGCGTGCCCTCGACGTCATCGCTGCCCGCAGCCTCGCGCGCACCGGCCACCATGCGGTCGAACACGGGGCCGAACACCTGCGCGCCGGCGGGCGTGGCCATGATGTCGGCGAGCGTCGAGTGCGCCGAGAACGCGCGCGGCAGGCTGCGCGTCGCCGTGAAGGCCACGGTGGCGCGCAGGCGGATGTCGCGGCTCGACGCGCCGACCTCGATACCGTACGCACCGCTCTCCGCGAAGAACGCGTGCAGGAGCGGCTCGTAGTACGAGAGCGCGCGGGCATCGAGCGTGAACGCGACGCGCGTGCTCTCGCCCGGCTCGAGCGCGACCTTTGCGAAGCGCTTGAGCTCGCGCACGGGGCGGCGGCGCATGCCGGCGGGCGGGGCCACGTAGAGCTGGACGACCTCCTCGCCCGCGCACGCGCCCGTGTTGGTGACGGTGAGCGCGCAGGTGAGCTCCCCGCCCTCGGTGAAGGCGTCCGCGTCGAGTGCGAGGTCGCTGTAGGCGAAGGTCGTGTAGGAGAGGCCGTGGCCGAACGGGTAGCGCACGGGCAGCTCCTTGGCGTCGTAGTAGCGGTAGCCCACGAACACGCCCTCGCGGTACTCCGTGCGGTCGTCCTCGCCGGGGAAGTTGAGGTACGACGGGTTGTCCGAGAGCTTCATGGGGAAGGTCTCGGCGAGCTTGCCCGACGGGTTCGCACGGCCGTAGAGCAGGCTCACCGCGGCCTCGCCCGCGCCGTCGCCCGGCAGGTACATCTCGAGGATCGCCGCGACGTCATCCGCCCAGGGCATCGTGACGGGAGCGCCGTTCAGGAGCACCACGACGGTGCGGGGCTGCGCGGCCGCCACGGCGGCGATGAGCGCGTTCTGGGCGGCGGGCATGTCGAGCGTGGTGCGGTCGAAGCCCTCGCTCTCGTAGCGCTCGGGCAGGCCGGCGAAGACGACCGCGGCATCGGCCGCGCGCGCCACCGCGACCGCCTCGTCGATGAGGGCGCGGTCGGGCTCCTCGTCCGCCTCGCGGTACCCCTGGGCGAACACGACGCCCGCGGGCGCCTCATCGAGCGGATTCGAGCGCTTCGCGCTGTTCACATGGCTGCTGCCGCCGCCCTGGTAGCGAGGATCGCGCGCGAAGTCGCCGATGAACGCCACCGGCGCGCCCTCCGCGAGCGGCAGGGCACCGTCTTCGTTCTTGAGCAGCACCGCCGAGCGCTCCGCCACCTGCACGGCGAGGCGGTACCCGCGCTCGAGGTCGGGTGCGACCGTACGCGAGCCCGCAACGGCCTTCTCCACGAACGAGAGGACGTTCTCCACCGCGAGGTCGAGCTCCCCTTCCGTGAGGCCGCCGTCCTCGAGGGCGGCGAGAATCTGCTTCGTGCCGCGGTCGGTGCCGCCGGGCATCTCGAGGTCGAGCCCCGCGCGGATGCCGAGCGCGCGGTTCTTCACCGCACCCCAGTCCGTCACCACCATGCCCTCGAAGCCCCAGTCGTCGCGGAGGATCTCTGTGAGCAGCAGGCGGTTCTCGGCGCAGTAGGTGCCGTTCACCTTGTTGTAGGCGCACATGACCGCCCAGGGTCGCGCCTGCTTCACCACCGTCTCGAAGGGCGCGAGATAGACCTCGTGCAGGGTGCGCTCGTCCACCACGCTATCGCTCACCATGCGCCCGGTCTCCTGGTTGTTGCAGGCGAAGTGCTTGATGCAGCTGCCCACGCCGCGGGACTGCACGCCGCGGACGAGCGCGGCGCCCATCTCGCCGGCGAGCACCGGGTCCTCGCTGTAGTACTCGAAGTCGCGGCCGCACAGCGGGCTCCGCTTGATGTTGAGGCCGGGGCCCAGCAGCAGCGCCACGTCCTCCGCCTGGCACTCCTCGCCCAGCTCCGCGCCGAGCTCGCCGGCGAGCGCCGTGTCGAAGCTCGACGCGACGGCCGCCGAGGACGGAAAGCACACCGCCGGCACGCTCTCCTGCATGCCCAGGTGATCGCCGGTCCCGCCCTGCTTGCGCAGGCCGCTCGGGCCGTCGGTCATCATGACGGCGGGCACGCCCAGGCGCTCGAAGGCGCGCGTGTGCCAGAAATCGCCGCCCGAGCAGACCTCGGCCTTCTCCTCGAGCGTCATCTGCTCCATGATCTCCTTGATGTCCATGGGTTCCTCCTATTCGGCAGCGGGGCGGTTCTCGATGGCGGAGAGCGCCTGCCCCAGCCGCTCGATCTCATCGGCCGGGACGCGGGCGTAGCGCAAGATGGCGCCGAGCGACACGTGCGCCGCGAGCCCCACTCCGGGGCGCGCCTCGGCAGTACCGTTCGCCGCGCCGCCGCTCAGGGCGAACAGCGGGGCGAGCGCCGGTGCGGACGCGAGGAGCTCGCGCGCCGCAGGGCAGGCGAGCACGCGACCCATCGAGCAGTCGAGCGAGAGGTACGGGGCGTCATCGACCGTGAGCCACCGGTTGCAGCGGGGCTCACCCATCCCCTCCTCGTCCGGCAGCCCCAGCACGTCGCCGAGCCACGCCACGCTGTCCGCGACCCAGTTCGGGGCGCGCGAGCACAGCCGCGCCGGGTCCTCGAGCGCGGCGGTGCCCGTCGAGAAGCCGTGCGGGGCGAAGGCGTAAATATGCGATTCGAACGAGATGCCCGCACGCGCGAGCGCCCCGATGAACTCGATGGAGTTCGTCACCGGTACGGTCGTGTCCGAGGCGCTCGCGAAGACGAAGCACGGCGGCGTGCGGTCATCGACCGCGGAGGCGGCAGCCGGGGCACCCGTGTTCGCGGGGGTTCCCCAACCGCCGAGCGCGGCGTAGCCGAGCACCGCGGCGTTCGGGCGCTCGCGCGCGCTCGTGGCGGCGACGCCGGCGAGGTGGCCGCCCGCCGAGAAGCCCACCACCGCGATCTTGTCCGGGTACACGCCCCAGTCGTCAGCGCGGGAGCGGATGAGGGCCATCGCCTGCTCGTAGTCGTCGAGCGGGTTCGGCCAGACCGCGTGCTCGCCCACGGAGTAGCGCAGGACGAACGCCTGGAACCCCGCCGCGAGGTACGCGAACGCCACCGGATCCGCCTCGCGCTCGGAGCACATGGTGTATCCGCCGCCCGGCAGGATCAGCACGGCGGGACGCCGGGGCGCGCGCCGGAACTCACCGCCCGCGCCCTGCGTGTACGCCGTCAGCGTCACGTCGCGTTCCTCGTTGAGCGTTATGATCTCTCGTTCCATGCAAGCCTCCTCGATGTCTCGCCCTGCATCCAACCCTGCGCCGGCGCAGCGCCGCGTCACAGGCGGACGGCGTAGCGGTGGGAGCCGGGCTCGGCCTCGTGCTCCGTGCCGTCCGGCAGGCGCACGACGGCGGGCGCGGGCACCTCGACCTCGACGGAGAGCGCGCCGTCCGCCGCGAGCTCCCACGCCACGCGGATCTCGCCCACGCGCGAACGGTATATACCCTCGGCGTGCCCCAGGCGCGCGTCCACGTGCGGCTCGATGAGCACGGAGGTGAAGCCGGGCTCGAGCGGGCGGATGCCCAGCACGTAGCGGTACAGGAACTCGCCCACGCTGCCGAAGGCGTAGTGGTTGAACGAGACCATGTTCTCGCTCGACTGGTCGCTCGTGCGCTCCTCGTTCACCGTGCCGTCCGGACGGATGGCGTCCCAGCGCTCCCAGATGGTCGTGGCGCCGCGCTCGACCTGGTAGAGCCAGCCCGGGCAGTCCGTGGAGAAGAGCACGTCGAAGGCCAGGCGCTCCTCGCCGCCCTCCACGAGCACGGGCAGCAGGTGCGCTGTGGCGTAGAAGCCCGTCTGCATGCCGTTCGCGCGCACGTCGTCCACGAGCTGCGCGAACACGGCCTTCCAGGTGTCGGCGTCACGCTCGCGGTCGAGCACGAGCGCGAGGGCCATCACGGCCGCGCCCTGGTAGAAGTCCTTCAGGCGGCCGTCCTCGTCCAGAAACGCCGCGCGGTAGGCGCCGTGCGCCCGCTCCAGGTGGCCGCGGTAGGTTGCCGCGTCCTCATCGTGGCCCAGAAGCTCGGCCGCGCGCACCATGATGCGCAGATCGTTCACCATGAAGGCGCACGACACGGGCGCGTTGTGCTGCGCCGCCCACGCGATGTCGTGGCCGGGGGCGAGCCAGTCGCCCAGGTTCACGCCGAACCACAGGCCGGCGTCGCCCGCATGCTTGAGCTTGCAGTCCACCATGGCGCGCATGCTGTCGTACTGCGCCTCGAAGGCCGCGCGGTCGCCGAACTGGTCGTAGATGAGCTCGGGCATGATGGTGTCGGCGCTCGCCCACTCCTGCATGCCGACGAAGCCCACGCCGGCGGGGCCGGTGGCCGGCACGCTCGCCGCCACGTAGCCCTCGGAGTTGTCGCGCTGGCTCATGCGGACGTCCTTCAGGAACTTCTCCAGGAACGCCTCCGTGTCGTAGTTGTACGCCGCGGTGCGCGCGAAGGCGTGACCGTCGCCCGTGTAGCCCTGGCGCTCGTCGCGCTGAGGGCAGTCGGTGGGCACCTCGACGTAGTTGGAGCG
This sequence comes from [Collinsella] massiliensis, assembly GCF_002161605.1. NCBI lineage: Bacteria > Bacillati > Actinomycetota > Coriobacteriia > Coriobacteriales > Coriobacteriaceae > Enorma > [Collinsella] massiliensis. The sequence goes on from NZ_NFIE01000001.1 coordinate 172,629, forward strand.
CTGCGTCCAGAGCTGGTTCTCGTAGAGGCGGTTCACGCGCTCGTCGCCGCAGCTGAACGTGCCCGTGCGGGGCATGTCGGTGTAGAGGGCGCGGGCGCGCACGAGCCCCGGCCGCCACGGCGTGCCGGAGAGCTCCACGTAGCGGAAGCCCATGTAGGTGAAGCGCGGCCGCCAGGTGCCCCGCTCCTCGCCCTTGTGGTAGACGATGGTCGCGCGCGCGGTGCGCAGGTTCGCGGTGTAGAGGCTGCCGTCGGGGTTCAGGAGCTCGCCGTGGCGCACGGTGAGCGCCGCCCCCTCGATGAGCGCGGGGTCGATCTCCACGATGCCGGCCATGTTCTGGCCGAAGTCGACGATGGTGGTGCCGTCGGCGCGCTCCGTCACCTGCTGGGGCTCGAGGGTCTCGTGCAGGGTGACGGACGTCGTGCTCGGCTCGATGGTCTCGGGAAGCGCGCCCTCGAAGGGCACGGGCGGAAACACCGCGGGCGCGTCCGGCCGCTCGCCCGCGGCGCCGCGCGCCCAGTAGACCTCGCCGTCGTAGAGGCCGGCGTAGTCGTACGGGCTCGGCACGGCGACGACGTCCGCGTCGCGCGCGGTGAGGCAGCGCTCGGTGCCGTCCTCGTAGCGGATGCGCAGCACCCAGGACACGGCCGGGCGCTCGCCCCAGATCTGGGTCTCGTTCTCGCAGGTGAAGCGCCCACAGTACCAGCCCTGGCCCAGGTACACGCGCAGGGTGGCGCAAGCGGCGAGCGCATCGGTGACGTCATAGACCTGGTAGTGCAGGTCGTAGGGGTAGTAGGTGAAGCCCGGCGTGAGGAATGCCTCGCCGAGCTTGCGCCCGTCGAGCTCCGCCTCGTACATGCCGAGCGCCGTGATGGCGAGCTCCGCCTCGGCCACCGGCGCGGGGCCGGCCTCGATGGCCTGCTCGAACACCTCGACCGTGCCCTCCCGGTACGGTCGCTCCGTCGTGATGAAGGCCGCGCGCAGCGCCTGCACCGTCTCCTCGTTACCCATCATCCTCACCTCTCCATTTCTCGCCGATCGCCGGGCGCGGCGCGGCGGGACCCTGGGGACAGCAGGGCCCCGCCGCCGGCCGGCTCACGCGTCTATAGCTTGCACGGGGCGCTGTGCCGGCGCGCCGGCACCCGTCTCCGGCGCGCCCGTCACGCCTCCACCTTCTTGAAGCGCTGCAGCACCTCGTTGATACCCTTGAGCTGGTCGGTCGAACCGCCGCCGCGCTTGAAGAGCGACTCGAGCGTCATCTTGCCCAGCATGCGCTGCAGATCGGGGTTGTCCTTCACGCTCGTCGCCACATCGCCGCGCGACGACGCGCCCTCGGCCATGATGCGGTCGAGCACCGCGCCCGCCTCGGGGCTGCGGCGGATCTCGTCGAGTGTGTCCTTGATGGAGTAGCACGACGGGTCGATGACGATCTCGTCGAACCAGTTGTCAACCGGGGCCGCCGCGCCGAGCGAGTACGCCGGGTTGGGCTCGGCCACGCGGCGCAGCGTGATGCGGTCGCTGAGCTCGCCGGCGCGCGCCTCGACCACGTGCTCGGAGCCCACCGCGCCGAGCGGCACCTCGAACGTGAGCACGTGCCCGCCCGCCTTGCCGTCCAGGCGCTCGCCGTCCACGAAGAGCTCGACCGCAGACTGGTTGGTGTAGACCTTCACCTCGGTGGTCTCGCTCGGCCGATCCGTGTAGCGGCTGCCGCACACGTGCAGGACGGGCTCGTCGCTCCAGGCTGCCTTGTACAGGTAGAACGCGTCCTTCTTGATCGCGCGATCGAAGGTGACCAGACCCTTCTGGTTCTGGCCGTCCTTCCCGCCCTCCTCGCGGCCGTCGGCGGCGAAGTCGAACATGTTCCACACGTGCGTCGCCCACAGCCACGGGCGCTCGTCGATCATCTTGAGCATGTGCTCGTGGTAGAGGCACTGGAACTCCTCGGTGTAGTCGCCCGCCTGCGGCGCATCCGAATGGAAGGCCGGGTTCGCGTCGGCGCCGTACTCGGAGAAGCCGATGGCGCGATCCGGGTAGGTGGCGTGGTAGGTGTCGAAGAACTCGTCCGCCTCGGACATCTCGCCCACATACCAGCCGAAGTACAGGTTGTAGCTGTTGACGTCCGGGATCTCCAGGATGGGCGAGGCGGTGTCGAGCATGAAGACGTTCGCCATGGTGGTGGGGCGCGTGGCGTCAAGCTCGTGGCACAGGTCGTTGAGGTCGCGGTGCAGCTGCAGCAGCTCGTCGTTCACCGTCGAGGCGGCCGTGATCTCGTTCGAGAGGCCCCACACCACGATGCTCGGGTGGTTGTAGTTCTGGAGCACGAGCTCGCGCATCTGGGAGCGCGCGTTATCGTCGCCGTTCGGCAGGTGCATGGTGATGAGCGGGATCTCCGCCCACACGCAGATGCCGGCCTCGTCGCACAGGTCGTAGAAGGCCTGGGCGTGCTGGTAGTGCGCGAGGCGGATGGTGTTCGCCCCCATCTCGCGGATGATCGCGACGTCCTCGGCCATCATCTCGGGCGTGATGGCGCTGCCCACGCCGGCGCGGTCCTGGTGGCGCGAGACGCCGCGGAGCGGGTACGGCCGGCCGTTCAGGATGAAGCCGCGGCCGGGATCGATCTCGTAGCTGCGGCAGCCGAAGCGCACGGACACCTGGTCGCCCTCGGGCAGGGACACGGTCGCGGTATAGAGGTACGGGTCGACGACGCCGTCCCACAGGCGCGCGGCGGAGATGTGGAAGACCGCCTGGGCGTGGCCCGCCTCCACGGGCACGGTCGTCTTCCAGGTGCGCTGCTCGCCGTCGGCCTCGCCCGCGATGGAGAGGGTGGCCTCGGTCGCGGAGCCCTCGACCCACGCGTCGACCGTCACCACGGCCGTGGCGGGCGCCTCCCCGCCCCCGAGCGCCACCTCGGGCGTCACGCGGACGCCGGGCGCGCCGTGGTAGCCGAGCGCGATGTGCGTCGCGGGCACGATGACGAGCTTCACGTCGCGGTAGATGCCGCCGTAGAAGGTGAAGTCGGCGTACTGCGGGTACACGCGGTCGTTCGAGCTGTTATCGACCGAGACGACGATCGTCACCGCATCCGCCCCGGCGGCGCGCGCCTGCTCGATCGCGGAGGTGACGTCCACGCGGAAGGTGGAGAACCCGCCCTCGTGCTCGGCCAGGGGCACGCCGTTCACGTACACCCGCGCGCTCATCGCGACGCCGTCGAACTCGAGCCAGGCCTCCTCGCCCGCCGTGAGCTCGGGGAGCGCGAGCTTGCGCACATACCAGCAGGTACCGCGGTAGTAGTCGTTCCCGCCGTCGGCACCGTCCTCGGCGTTCCAGGTGTGCGGCAGCTGGACCGCCGTGCCCGCGCCCCGCTGGGCGGCGAGCGCTGCCGCGGCGGCGTCGGTCGCATCCTTCACGAACGTCCAGCCGTTGTTCAGTACCTCGATGCTACGCATGTCGCTCCTTCTTCTTCCCGGGATGGGTTGGTTGGGGACGTGTTCCTTTCAACCCCTTTTCTCATGATGACCCACTCAAAAAAAGGGTTGAAAGGAACACGTCCCCAACCAACCCCTCCCCAACCAACACATCGATAGGAGGGGCGCACCCGAGGTGGGCGCGCCCCGTTCGAGCTATTCGGCCTGCGCCTCGAGCTCGGCCTTCCGCTCGTTGATGTCCTTCTGGACCTCGATCATCTTCACGCGGGTGAGCGTGTAGAACTTCATGGCAACGAGGCCGATGATCCAGCCCAAAAGCGGGATGCCGAAGTAGAGGAAGAGACCCATGGCCTTGATCTCCGGCGTCGGGGCATCCGTGGGCTGCGGCGCGGTGTTCACGTAGCCGATGAGGCTCACGCCCACGGCGGCGATGGTGGTGCCGAGCGAACTGATGAACTGGTCGATGAAGTTGTAGGTGGCGGTCACCACGCCGGGCAGGTACTTGCCGGAGCGGCTGAGCTCGTAGTCCACCACGTCGGAGCGCATGGCGGTATCGGCCGTGGTGATGGCCATCTTGGCGGCGTTGATGAGGAAGAGCAGGCCGAAGAAGATGACCATGGGCACCATGGACTGCGAGATGGAGAGCATGTCGATGGAGTAGCAGTAGATGATGGCTACGATGGAGAGCACCGAGCCCACGATCATCGAGACGATGGCGATCGTACGGCTGCCGTACTTGCCGGCGAGCTTGCCCGCGAGCACCGCGAAGATGATCGAGGGCAGCGAGGTCACGGCGGTCACGATGGTGGAGAGCCCGATGTTGCCGATGAGGATGCCGAACACGAGCGTGGACACGATGGCCTGGCTCATGGTCTGCTGCGAGAGCTTAGCCGAAACGCAATGCAGGACGTACATCTGGAAGGGACGGTTATCCTTCAGCAGATGCCACATATCCTTGATGCCCACCTTCTCGTCCGAGGCGGTGATGTTCTCGAAGTTCTCCGCCTTGTCCATGTCCTTGACGCCCACGAACGACAGGAGCATGAACACGAGCGAGATGGGAATGTAGACGAGAGCGCAGGCCGAGAGCATCTGCGCGTTGTACTCGCCGCCGAACATGGGCAGGAGCACCACGTTCGAGACCACCATGAGGATCATGGGCACGAGGTAGCTATAGAGCGTGCCCCACACGCCCACGATGGGGCGCTGGCGCGGGTCGGTGGTGATGATGGGCGATGCCATGTTGCCGGCGATGTCGCAGATCGAGCTGCCCACGATGTAGATGAGGTAGAGCGCCACGAAGAGCACCACGCCGCCGCCGTTCGCCCACACGAAGAGCATGAGCGCCGCGATGGAGCGGATGACCCAACCGATGGCCGTGAAGAAGCGGATCTTGCCGAACTTGCCCGAATACCGGTCGATGACGAGCGCGATGAACGGGTCGATGACGCCGTCGAACACGCGCGAGCCGGTGAGCAGCACGCCCGCCAGGCCCATCGCGATGCCGTAGTTGACGTTCGCCGCGTAGCTCACGAGCGTGATGAGCGAGTAGAACGTCATGGACATGCCGTTCGACATCATGGTGAGCGCGATCTGCCACCACTTCGAATGCCGGTACTGGACGCCGTCCGCCTCGCTCGCCGTTTCCCTCTTTGTATGCGCCATACGGATCCCTCTCTCATCCCCGTCGCCGCGAAGCCATCGCGGCGCACAGCTGCATTACAAATGTAACGATTACATCTGTAATGATATTCGCTTGGCATCGACCCGGCGCGGACATATCCCATTGCTCCGCGAACGGTTGAAACTGTCCTCCAAACGGTAGGCTCCTCTAGGGCATACGCAGGTATTTTCTAATTCAATATGTCAAAATGCTTGCATTTTGCAGAGATTGGCGGGGTGCGCGAGATTCCCGCGCCCGCGGCTCGCACAACGCGTACAATTCGTTACATATGTAATGTAATGCGCACGGCATCGCGCCGGCGCTCCGTGGGCAGGCCCGCGCGGCGCGCCCACGTCTCCAAAGGGAGGACACCCATGGCCCGCACCGCAGTCCAGCAGATCATGATCGGAAGCGTCGCCGGCACCGAGGAGCGGGCGGCGTCCGCGCTCGCCGCCATCGCCGCGGCCGGCTACGACGGCATCGAGCTCAACGACTTCATGTGCACCCCCACCCCCTTCGTGGTGCGCGCGCTCACCCGCGCGGCGGGCATGCCCGTGGGCAAGGGCGGCAAGCTCGACTGGCCGCGCCTCGTGCGCGACGCCGGGCTCGAGGTGGTGAGCCTCCACACGAATCTCGGCGCGCTCAAGGAGCATCCCGAGCGCTTCGTCGAGCAGGCGCGCGGTTTCGACACCGCCACGGGCGTCATCACCGGCATGTACCGTTTCGACTATTCCGACCGCGACGCCGTGGAGGGGCTCGCGCGCGACCTCAACGCCTGCGGCGAGCGCCTCGCCCAGGAGGGCATGCGCCTGCTCTACCACAACCACAACTGCGAGTTCCGCAAGGTCGCACCCGGCATGACGGCCTACGAGCTGCTCATCGAGCAGACCGACCCCGCGTACGTGAACTTCGAGTTCGACTCGTACTGGCCGGCCGAGGCGGGCGTGGACGTGCTCGGCCTCATGCGCCGTCTGGGCGACCGCATGAAGCTCTACCACATCAACGACCGCGGCACGCGCATCGAGGGGCCGTCGATGACCCCCATCCTCACCTCCGACAGCATGGAGCTCGGCTGCGGGAACATGCCGCTCAAGGAGCTCGTCGAGCAGGCGCTCGCCGTGGACGTCGACGCCATCGTGCTCGAGACGCACAAGAACTGGGTGGACAAGTCGCCCATCAAGAGCCTCGAGGTCAGCGGCGCCTGGCTCCAGGAGCACGTGAAGTAGGATCCCGTTCCCGCAGGCACAAGAAGGGCGGCGCCCCGACCGGCCATATGCCAGTCGGGGCGCCGCCCGTTTCGCTATCTGCAGGCGCCTGCGCCCTTACGCGAACGCCTCGTTGATCTGGATGCCGAAGTCGCGGCAGGTGTCGCGGAGCCCCTGGTCGGAGATCTTGTTCAGGAAGTCGTCCGACCCGCCGTTGGCCGCGCGCGCCGCCACGTAGAGCTGCGCCGCCTTCTCGACCGTGTGCGCGAGGCCGAACGCCTCGTCGAAGTCGCGGCCGGTCGCGAAGAGCCCGTGGTGCGCCCAGACGGCGGTGCGGTAGGACTCCATCTTCTCGCTCGTGGCATCCGCGATGGCAGGGCCGCCCGGCACCATCCACGGCACCACGCCCACGCCCTCGGGGAACACCACAACGCACTCGGTCATCATCTGCCAGAGCTTGCGCGTGAAGGCGCGGTCCTCGAGCGGCACGAGGAAGCTCATCTCGATGATCCCCGGGCCGTGCATGTGGTAGCAGACGCGCGTGGCGCCGCCGTCATGCGCGCAGCGGACGGCCTGGTTCATGAAGTGGCTCTCGAACTCGCTCGTGGGCTTGCCGCCGATGGTGAGGCCCCAGCGCACGCGGTACGTGTCGCCCTCAGGGCCGATCTCCACGATGCCGGCGTTGCCCTCGATGTCGTCCTTCATGTTGCGCATGTAGCAGCCCGTGCCCTTGGCCATGAAGAAGGCGCCGGCCATGGAGGGCGCGCAGACGCCCATCTTGACCCAGGGGCGCGGCTCCGCGTCGAAGTAGGGCGCCGCCGCGGCGGCCTCCTCGTCGGTCAGGCGGTAGGTGAGGTTTCCGCCGTTGCGCTCATGCCAGCCCTCGTGCCAGCCGTCGTCGCACAGGCGCGCGAAGGCCTGCACGAAGGGGAGGTCGGTCATCTTCATATGCGTCATCCTTTCTCGAAGGTGCTGTTCGCGGTACAGGATATGCGGTGCGGGGCGCGCCGGTTCAGCGGCACACGATCTCGACCGGCACGTCGAGGATCTTCCCCACCTTGCAGATGGTGTCGGCGTGGCGCCCGATGGCTGCGGCCATGTGGTGCGTGGGGCCGGCCTCGCTCCAGCGGTTCACGAACTCCCGCGCGCCGATGGAGAACCGGGTGCGCATGTTGGTGTCGCCGAAGGTGAAGATGGGGCCCTCCTGGTTCTCGCCCTCCGCGACCACGAACTTGAAGCGGCCGTCGGCGTCCTGCGTGAGCGCCAGGTAGGTCACCGGCCCCGCAGGCGGGTAGAACTGCGTGAGGTAGCCACCGCCCGTCTTGCCGTGGAACACGGGCACGATCTTCATCGTGGGCTTGCGTGCGCGGCTGATGTCCGCGTCGCCCGACCCGGAGTGACCGATGATGCAGACGTCCTCGTCGAAGTCGATGGAGTACATCTCAGAGAGCTGGCCGGTGCCCGCGATGGTCTTCAGGATGCTCATGGCGATGGCGACCTTCATGTCGCCCTCCACCGCGCACGCCACGCCCTGCTTGATGAGCATGGAGAACGCGGGGATGAGCATGGAATCGAGCACGCCGGCCTTGCCCTGCGCGAAGCCGTTGTAGTGGCTGGCCACGAGGGCGAGCTGCTCGTCGCGCGCCCACCGCTCGAACGCGAGGACGTAGCGCGCCATCTCACGGATGGGCTCATCGGAGATGCTCGCGCCGCCCTCGACGTCGAAGGTGTCGAGGATCTCGCGCGCCTTGGCGTCGACCTCCGGGCCGTCGGCGACGTCGTCCGCGATGGCCCACATCTGCTCCCAGTCGAACTGCTTGGTGTAGAGCCCCAGGCGGTTGTAGAGGTTCGTCTCGTCGATGTAGAGGTCCATCATGCCCGGGTAGGGGCGGCCGATCTGCGCAATGTTCGTCCGACGGAGGCGGCGGCGCACCTGGGCGGCGCGGCACCAGGCGTCGAGCTCGCGCGCGACCTCCGGGTCACCGCCCTCGACGACCCCCGTGATGACGGCATGGCGCTTGCCCGCGCGCTCGAGGTCGGCAACGGCCTCGCCCACCGCGCCGCAGGCGTAGAGCTCGCCGAGCCACGTGGGGATGTCGGTCGCGGCGTAGTCGGGCGCGCGCCGCTTCTGCACGTTCACGATCACGACGGGCACGTCGAGGTCGCGGACGGCGGGCAGCACGTTGTACGAGGTCGCGTAGGTGAGCATCTGCAAGATCACGAGGTCCACGTCGGCAGCGCGGAAGGCGTCGCCCGCGGCCATGGCCTGCTCCTTGGTGGTGACCAGGCCGCCGTCGACGAGCTCGACCGTCTGGGGGAGCGTGGCCTTGAACTGGGCGTACTGCTGCTCGAACTCGGGCACGAGCTGCGGGAACTGCGGAAGGTAGGCGCCGAGGGCGATCGAGAAGACGCCGACGCGCGCTGTGGTCTCTACGAGCATGTGATCCTCCTTGGTCGGGCGCGCCGCATCAGCGCGCGGGGTCGAAACGCTGGATGGGGAACGAACGGGCGATGGCGGCGCGGGCCTCGTCCACCGAGGCGAACGTGCCCGCGGCGATCATCTGGACGATGAGGTTGCCCAGGCCGGTGCCCTCGACGGGGCCGGCGAGCACGGGCAGGCCGCACGCGTCCGCCGTGAGCTGGTTCAGGTAGGCGTCCTGCGAGCCGCCGCCCGTGATATGGATGGCCTCGAAATCGCGGCCGGTGAGCGCGCGCAGCTGCTCGACGCTCGCGGCGTAGGAGTCGGCGAGGCTCACGTAGATGGTGCGCATGAGCTCGCCCGGGGTCGCGGGGACGGGCTGGCCGGCGGCGGCGCAGGCGTCGCGGATGGCCTCGATCATGGAATCCGGCGCGAGGAAGGCCGCGTCATCCACGTCCACGCGTGCCTCGAAGGGCTCCGCTTGGCGTGCGAGCTCGATGAGGTCGCCGAAACCGTAGGGCTCGTGCGCGGCGCCGCCGATGCGCGCGGCCGCGGTCGCAGCCGGCTCCTTCCCCTCCACGTACGCGACGCCGTTGAGCTCGCGGCGCACGGACTGGATCATCCAGAGCCCCATGATGTTCTTGAGGTAGCGGTAGCGCCGCTCGAAGCCGCCCTCGTTCGTGAAGTTCCGCGCGCGGCTCTCCGGGGTGAGGACGGGCTCGGCCAGCTCGACGCCCATGAGGCTCCACGTGCCCGAGGACAGGAAGACCGATCGGTCGCCCTGCGCGGGCACGGCGAGGAAAGCGGAGGCGGTGTCGTGGCTCGCGGGCAGCACCACGCGGGCATCGAAGCCCGTGCGCTCGCGCACCTGGGGCGCGAGGTGGCGGATCACGGTGCCGGGCATGACGGGGGTGGCGAGCAGGCGCTCGGGGATGCCCGCCGCGCGCAGCACCGCGCCGTCCCACTCCCCCGTGCGGGCGTCGAGCATCCCGGTGGTGCTCGCATCCGTGTACTCGTTCAGGCGCGCGCCCGTGAGCCGCCATACGAGGTAGTCGGGAATCATGAGCAGGCGCTCCGCCCGCTCGAGCTGCTCCGGGTGCTCCGCGCGCAGGGCCATGAGCTGGTAGACGGTGTTGAACGGCTGGCGCTGGGTGCCCGTGCGCGCATAGAGCCATGCGGGGTCGAGCGCGGCGTCCGCCCGCTCGAAGATGCCGTCGGTGCGCGCGTCGCGGTACGACACCGCATCGCCCACGACCGCGCCCGCCTCGTCAAGGAGGACGAAGTCGCAGCCCCAGGTGTCGATACCGATGCTCTCGGGGGCAAGCCCGCGCGCCGCGCAGACGGACAGGCCGTCGAGCACGCCCTGGAAGAGCATTTCGAGGTCCCAGCAGTCATGCCCGTCCACGCGCCGCTGGACGTTGTCGAAGCGGTGCACCTCCTCGAGGCGGATCCGGCCGTCGTCCACCCAGCCCGCGAGCACCCGGCCGCTCGACGCGCCGATATCGACCGCCGCATGGCACCGCGCCCCCTCTGGCATCTTCATCGCGCATCGCCCTCGCTTCGCCTGGTTTCTGCTATGCACCGCTCATATAGTTGCATATGTAACTTTATAGCGGCTTGCATGATAGCACCGGACGCCCGCCGGAACGGGGCGTATGCGGATACATACCACGAACGGTCACAACGGCGCAGCGAACGGCGCGGGCAGGGGCGCCGGGCACCGCGTGCCTCGCTCGTTTTCCAACACTTTGTTGGAATTTGCTGGTTGATTGGGCCGCGCAGGAGCGCTCAGACTAAGAGGCGACAGCAAGGAGGTCAGCATGCATCACGCGAACGAGCCCGGCAGCACGGCCGCTCCCAACGCTTCCGCCGCCCCGAGCGCCCCCGACATCCCCACCGCCCCCGGCGGGGTCGTCTACCGCCGCGCGCCATATGGCCGCATCATCCTCGCGCAGTGCTCGAGCGCCATGTCCATGACGTTCTACACGCTCATCACGCTCATCAGCTACGCCGCGAACGTGAACTACGGCGTGGCCATGGGCGTGGCGGGGGTCATCCTCACCGGCGCGCGCGTGTTCGACGGCATCGTGAACCCGGCGATCGCCCTCGTCATGGACCGCATCAACCCGCGCCACGGCAAGATCCGGCTGTTCATGTGCGTGGGCTGGCTCATCAGCGCGCTGGCGGTCCTTGCCCTCTACACCTGGAGCGCCCAGGGCGGCGCCGTGCTCTTCGCCCTCGTCTACGCCCTCTACATCGTGGGCAACGCCACGACGGACATCGCCTGCAACATGGCGCCGAACATCATCACGAACGACCCCAGGCAGCGCCCCATGGTTGGCGTGATCGGCACCATCTTCGCCTACCTCGTGCCCATCGTGCTCACGCTCGTCATCACACTCGGGATCCTGCCGCGCTTCGGCAACGAGTATACGAGCAGCATGCTCGCCACCTGCGCCCTCGCCTACCTGCCCCTCTCGTTCGTCTTCCTCATCTTGAGCATGGTGGGCGTGTCGAAGGTCGACACCGCGGAGAACTACCGCAGGGTCGCCGGGAACGCCGAGCCCGTGGACGTCCACGACATGATGGGCCTCCTGCGCGGAAACAAGCCCTTCCAGATGTACCTCTTGAGCTGCGTGTCGTCCAAGCTCTCGCAGCAGACCATGAGCCAGGCCATCGTGAGCACCGTGGTGTTTGGCATCCTCATGGGCAGCGTGCAGTTCGGCAGCATCATGAGCGCGGTCACCTCGCTGCCGGCGCTCTTCGTGGCTTTCGCCGCGGGGCGCCTGTGCGGGCGACTCGGCAGCCGCGAGGTCTCGCGCGGGGCCATGCGCGTCGCCATCCTGGCCACGGCGGCGGCCATCGGCTTCTGCCTGGCGCTCAACATGCGCGACATCCCGCGCGACCCCGTGCTCACCGCGGCGTTCTTCGTGCTCATGGTAGTCATCTCGGCCATGCGCATGTGCATGACCACGGCGGACGGCGCCATGCGCGCCGATGTGATCGACTACGAGCTCTCCCGGTCGGGCAAGTACCTCCCGGGCGTGGTGGCGGCCACCTACAACTTCATCGACCGGCTCATCTCGTCGCTCGCCACCACGATCGCCTCGCTCGCCGTCGGCCTCGCCGGGTACGTGGCCACAGCTCCCCAGCCCACCGACGCGCCGACCCCCGAGCTCAAGGTCATCGGCCTCGCGCTGTACTTCGGCATGCCCATCGCCTCCTGGCTCATCGGGCTCGCCGCCATGAAGCGCTACAGTCTCACGCGCGAGCGCATGGTGGAGGTGCAGCGGGAGAACGCCGAGCACCGGGAACAGCAGGAGGCGTAGGGAGGCCGGAGGCGCTCAGGGCGCCGGGGTGTCCACGGGGTCGGACGCGTCAGTCCCCGCCGCATCGGCGCCGCCCAGGGCATCGACCGCGGCGAGGTTCGCGCGGACGATGGTCTGCGCCAGCTCGCGCACCTCCACGTCCGCCCCGTCGCGCAGCCAGTAGCTCACCAGGCCGAACATGCCCGAGAGCGAGTAGATGCACTGGTAGAGGTGGCTCCGCGCCTCCGGAGTGAGGCGCTCCCCCGGCGCGAGGGCGCGCGCGGCGAGGGCGGTGAGCAGCTTGCGCTCGAAGCCCGCCGAGCCGTGCTCGCCCCAGAGCACGCGGAACACGTCGGCCTGCTCGCCGATGTAGCCGAGCGCGGCCTCCACGATGGCCTCGAGGCGCTCGTGCGAGTAGCCGGCGCGCAGCTCCCTGCGGTCGACCTCGCGCGTGAGCCCCTCGATCACCCGCGCCTCGAGGCGATCGAGCTGGTCGAGGGGGTTGTCGAAGTACACGTAGTACGTCGAGCGGTTCACGCCCGCGCGCGAGCACAGCTCCGTCACCGTGACGCGTGTGATGGGCTTCTCCTGAAGCGCGTCGAGCAGCGTCTCGTCGAGCAGGCGCTTGGTGCGGCGCACGCGGGGGCTCTCCGCGCGTGCGCCGCCCGGTACCCGGGTCTCAGCGGCCATGGTTCGCCCGTACCGGCGCGCCCTACCGCGCGACGCGCGTGCCGCCGCCGGCCGAGGCGGCAACGGCGGCGATCTCGTCGGCGGTCACGAGGTTCGAGTCGCCGTGGATGGTGAGCTTGAGCACCGAGCCCGCGATGGCGTAGTCGATGGCCGCCTGCGGCGCGAAGCCGTGCAGGAGCGTGTGCAGGTACGCGCCGGAGAACGCGTCGCCCGCGGCCACGCCCTCGAGCACGTGGACGTCATAGACGGGGCTGAACCACCAGGCGCCCGCGCCGTCCGCACCCGCGGCGTCGGCGAGGCGCGCGGCGCGGCCGGCGAGCAGATCATCGGCCGAGGCGCTGTAGAGCATGCCCATCCAGCGGGAGTCCTCCACGCTCGCGATGTCGCGGACGACCGAGAGCACCTGCTTGCAGCCGAACTCGGCGCAGATCTGGCGCGCCATCTCCACGTAGTCGTCGCGCTCGGCGATGCCGTTCTTGAGCGAGCCGGAGACGCACGTCATGCCCAGGCCGGCGGGCGCGTCCTCGTCGTTCGCCACCACGATGTCCACCATGGGAAGCAGCCGGCGCATAACCTCCTGCGAGCGCTCCGGGCTCCACATCTTGCCGCGGTAGTTCACGTCGCACGCCGTCACGATGCCGCGCGCGCGGCACGCCGTGAGCGCATCCTCGCAGGCGACGGCCATCTCCGCGGACACCGCCGGGGTCACGCCGGAGAAGTAGAAGAGGTCGACGCCGTCCAGGATGGCGTCCCAGTCGAACACGTCGTGCGCGGCGAGGTTGATGGCGGAGTACTTGCGGTCGTAGACGCAGCCGTTGCCGCGCACGCTCGCACCCACCTCGAAGATGTAGCTGCCCAGGCGGTCGCCCTCGCGCACCACGCGCGCGGTGTCGACGCCGTAGGCGCGCAGGCTGCGCAGGGCGCACTCTCCGATGCGGTTCTTCGGCACCACCGAGACGTACGCGGCGTGATCGCCCTGGTAGGCCAGGGAGAGCGCGGTGTTCGCCTCGGCGCCGCCGTAGCGCACGTCGAAGCTCGCGGCCTGCTCGATGCGCAGCTGGTCGGGCGGCGAGAGGCGCATCATGATCTCGCCGAAGGTCAAGACGGTGCTGGTCTCAGAAAGCACGGGATACCTCCTTGTACCGAAAAGCGGATGCCCCTAAGTATAGGCGCACGGGCCGTCGCGCGGCCGCTCGCTCCGCGCTCTCGCGTTCATCGACAAACTTGTCAGTTTTGCACGCGAAGCGCTTTCGCAGCCGCCCTTCGTGCACAAACCCGTCAACTTTGTCCGCGAGGCGACCGGCATGGGCGCACGGGCAGCCGCGGCGCACACGAAAACGCGGGCGGGCCCCGAAGGACCCACCCGCATGTAAAATTACCCCTGGGGTTATTTTACGTTACTGGTTCGCCTGCGCGAGCTCCGCGGCGTGCTTCGCGTTGAGCTCCTCGGTCATCCTCTCGACCGTGTTCTTGTCGAGGTTGTAGATGAACTTGAGGGAGATGAACTGCAGCACGGCGCTGAAGAAGTACATCGCGGCGGTGAGGTAGCGCATGTTGAGCGCGATCTCGTAGGGCTGGTTCGCCTGGAGCGCCTCGTTGTAGCCGAAGGCGACCATGAGCACGAGGCCGATCGAGGGGCCGATGCCCTGGGCGATCTTGCGGAAGAACGACTGCATGGCGTAGATGGTGTTGTCCTCGCGACGCCCGGTCGACCACTCCTGGTAGTCGATCGCGTCGGCCACGAGCGCGTTGCCCACGCACATGAAGACGCCCATGCCCAGGCCGTAGAGCAAGATGCACACGAAGAAGATGATCATGCCGGTCGCGTCCGGGGTGATGGGCAGCACGATCATGCCGAAGGTGGCGAGCACGCCGAGCAGCATGCACGCGGAGGAGGCTTCCTGCTTGCCGAAGCGGCCGACGATCTTCTTCAGGAACGGCATGAACAGGAACATCGGCATGGTCATGCACATGGTGGTGAGACCGGAGAGGCGCATGTCGCCGAAGTAGGCCTGGAACATGACGGTCGTCGCGGTGGCGGCGCCGTACATGCCGAGGTACATGGCCACGGTGGGAAGCGTCGCGCCCACGGCGGGACGGTTCTTCATGAAGTCGACGATGGCGCGCAGGAAGTTGAAGCCGTCCTTCTTCGTCGACGGCGGAACCTGCACGCGCTCGATGGTGGTGTGGCACATGAACTGGATAGAGATGAGCGCGATGACGCCCATGATGAGCGCGGTCACGAAGAGCTTGCCGCCCATGATGTTGTTGTTCGCGTCATAGAGCAGCGAGGGCAGGATGGCCGCGACGCCCATCTGCGCCACGAGCGCGCCGAGCGAGCGCCAGGCGGAGAGCGACGCGCGCTCCGACGGGACGTTCGTGATGGCGGCGAGCATGGAGCCGTAGGGCACGTTCACGATCGTGTAGAAGGCATCCCACATGATGTAGCCGAACAGGCACAGCATGATCTTGGCGATCTGCGGAGCCTGCGGGAAGGGCAGGAAGCACAGGGCGGCGGCGATGGCCAGGCCGAACGAGCCGTAGTAGATGAACGTCTTGTACTTGCCGCGCTTCCAGTTGTCGACCTTCGCGGCGTCGATGAGGCCGCCGAGCAGCGGGTCGTTGATGCCGTCCCACACCTTGAGCACCACGAGCACCGCAGCGAACACGAGCGAGTTGATGCCCATGTACTGGGTGTAGAACAGGGTGAAGTAGGTGCCGGCGAGCGCGAAGCTCATGTTGCACCCGAAGTCACCGGCAGCGTAGGACAGGCAATCGAAGATGCCTACTTTCTTGCGCTTCTCAGGAATAGAAGCGGTAGCCATGGGACCCCCTTTCCTGGGCGCGCAGCTGGCGCACCCACATTCACATGCACCCCCCGATGCGTTTCACCGGGAGGGAAGCCCCGGCCGCGCGCGCCCGCTGTCCCCTATGCGGGCGCGCGACAAGCGGCCGGATGCCTTATAGAACGATGAACGCCATGGTGGCGGGCTCGACCACGAGGTCGCCGGCCGGCACGGAGACCGGATCCATGGCGGGCACCTCGTCGTTCTCGCCGAGCACGAGGTCGTGCCCGTTGAGCTTCATGGTCTGAGCGCGCAGGGTATCGGCGGAGAGCACGTAGACCTCGGCGTCCTTCGGCAGCTTGACCGTGGTCGCGTCGGTCTTGGAGTTGTTGATCACGAGCGCGGCGTAGCCGTCCTTGCCATCGGCGCGGTCGTGCACGAAGACGTGCGCGCCCTCCTGCACCGGCGCGGTCTCGTAGACCTTCTGGCCCATGATGCGGTTCCACAGCACCACGGCCCACCAGTTCGGACGCGGCAGGTGCGTCTTGCGGTCGAGGTAGCCGTAGTCGCTCGAGCTCAGCGTGTTGTGGAAGATCACGCCGTCGGTGATGGCGGAGAAGGTGCCGAGCTCGTTGAGGGTGCGGAAGACGTCCATGTAGGTGCTCGCCCAGGTGTCGCCGCCGCCGCCGGCGTCGCCGGACTCGGTGACCCACATCTGCGCGCCGGGCGCCCAGGCGTCGCGGCGCTTTGCGTAGTAGTTCGCGCTCGCGGACGCAGCGACGAGGTATTCCTCGGAGAGCGTCTTGTCGGCGTCCCAGTGCACGCCCAGCACGGCGAGGCGCTCGGAGATGCCGTTGTAGTAGTGGTAGGAGAAGACGTCCGGGGCCTCCTCGGCGATCTTGATGAGGTCGTCGGTATCGAAGACCTCCATGCCGAACTGCTTCATCATGTCGGAGACGCCGGAGACGCCGGCGGACTTGCCGTCCACCTGCACGTCATCGCCGCAGGCAGAGCACGCGACGACCTGGCACTCGGGATAGTTCTCGCGGATGAAGCGGGCGAAGAGGTCCTGGTCGCGCGCGTACTCCTTGACGCCGTAGCCGGGGATCTTCACCGTGGAGACCATGTTGGGCTCGTTCATGAACTCAGCCGCCTCGATGGGCACGCCGTAGTCGCGGCTGAAGTCGAAGATCACCTTGGCCTGGTCGCTCTTCCACGGGCCGTCACCGTCATGCGTGCCGGGGCAGTTCGCCACGGAGATCATGAGCTTGGCGCCGATGGCCTTCACGAAGTCGAGCACGCCAACCCACATGTCGCGCGTGAGCACGGCGCGGAAGCCCTCGGGGGCCTTGCCGTCTTCGCAGGTGCCGTCGAAGTCGTAGTAGGTGTCGGTCGCCCAGGAGCCGGAGACGCGCACCCACGCCGGGCCGATCTCCTTCGCGAGCTTGCGCAGGCGCTCGTTATAGAGGTTCGCGGGCGGGAACTCCTCCATGAGGGTGTTGGCGCCCTCGAAGCTGAAGTCCGCGAAGCTCTTGATCTGGGGGAATTCCTCCGTGCCGGCGATCTGGCCGGGCGTGTAGGGCTTCCAGAACGTCCCGCCGGTGACCTCGGTCATCTCGACGTTGTACGAGACGAGACGCTCGTCGACGGTCCTGGCCTCCTTGAGCTTCGAGGGATCGAGCTCGATGCAAACGGGCATGGGGTCTCCTTTCTCACCGTGCGGCGATGCTGGCGAACGCGACGCCGGGTCAGACCCGCGCCCCGAGCGCGCCGCATCGTTGCGCACCCCTCCCATGGCACGACTAATATATTACTTCCGCGGTGAGGCGCCCCCGGCTGCGCCGGGTTGCTCCGTGAACGGTCGAGGTTTATCGCCGAACGGGGCGGGCGGGGGTGCGTGATGGGAAGCACGCGGCGTTATGCAGGGTAAACCCCGCTGCGTCGAGATGCGGCTCCCCCGCTGGCGCGCGACCTGCGTCCGTGGGCGCGCCACCCGTCGCGCACCCACTCCGCTCGCCGTCGGAAGCCCGCCGCTCGCGGAAAAGTCGTCGCGCGTCCGAGAATTCCCCGTCTCTGGTATATCACTTTTGGGTAAGGTTCAAGCGTCACCGCAAGGCGCGCGCCCGGAGGGGAGCGCGCCGGCTCGCACTAGGAGGTACTATGCTCTACCCTGCACAAACGTCCTCGCGCTTCGTCGAGAACCTCAGCGGCGTCTGGGATTTCAAACTCGATGACGGCACCGGCCTCGACCAGAAGTGGTACGCGAAGCCGCTCGAGGACGTCACCACCATGGCCGTGCCCGCCGCCTACAACGATCTCAAGGAGGGCGTCGAGTACCGCGACCACTATGGTTGGGTCTTCTACCAGCGCAAGATCGCCGTCCCCGCCTTCGCCATGGGCCAGCGCGTGATGCTGCGCTTCTCGAGCGTCACGCACCATGCGCGCGTGTACCTCAACGGCGAGCTCATCTGCACGCACGAGGGCGGCTTCCTGCCCTTCGAGGTGCAGATCAACGACTTCCTCAAGCCCGGCGACAACCTGCTCACCGTGGCCGTGTCGAACATCATCGACTACACGACGCTGCCCGTGGGCGGCAAGTCGAGCATGATGGGCGGCCTCATGGGCGGCATGATGGGCGACACCGGCGAGTCCAAGCCGCGCAACAACCCGAACTTCGACTTCTTCAACTACGCGGGCATCCTGCGCCCCTGCTACATCTACACCACGCCCGAGGTGCATATCGAGGACATCGACCTCGTGCCCGCCGTGGACGGCGACGTCGCGACCATCTCCTACAAGGTAAGCGCCGTGGGCGAGGGCGCCTGCACCGTCGAGGTCTTCGACCGCGAGGGCGAGAAGGTCGCCGAGGCCGAGGGCTGCGAGGGCGCGCTCACCATCGAGGGCGTGCACCTGTGGAACCCCGGCGCCGCCTACCTCTACAACGTGAAGGTCACCTACGGCGAGGACGTCTACGAGCTGCCGTACGGCGTGCGCACCGTCGAGGTGCGCGGCAAGCAGTTCCTCATCAACGGCAAGCCGTTCTACTTCAAGGGCTACGGCAAGCACGAGGACACCTTCCCCGCCGGCCGCGGCGAGAACATGCCCATGAACGTGAAGGACCTCTCGCTCATGAAGTGGCAGGGCGCAAACAGCTTCCGCACGAGCCACTACCCCTACAGCGAGGAGATGATGCGCCTGTGCGACGCCGAGGGCATCGTCGTCATCGATGAGACCACGGCCGTGGGCGTGAACCTGGGCTTCGGCGGCGGCGCGAACGCGCAGGGCCAGGGCGTGCGCACCTTCGACCCCGTGAACGGCGTGCAGACGCAGGAGCACCACAAGGACGTCATCCGCGACCTCATCGCCCGCGACAAGAACCACGCCTGCGTGGTCATGTGGTCCATCGCGAACGAACCGGATTCCGCCGGCGAGGGCGCCTACGAGTACTTCAAGCCGCTCTACGACCTGGCGCGCGAGCTCGACCCGCAGAAGCGCCCGTGCACGCTCGTGAGCGTCATGATGCCCGATCCCACCAAGGACGTGAGCGCCCAGCTCTCCGACGTCATCTGCCTGAACCGCTACGCCGGCTGGTACGTGTGCGGCGGCGAGGACTTCGACAAGGCGCCGATGATCCTCGAGCGCGAGCTTGAGTACTGGCAGAACGTGGTGGGCAAGCCCGTGGTGTTCACCGAGTTCGGCGCGGACACCGTGGCGGGGCTCCACAACACCACGCCCGTCATGTACACCGAGGAGTACCAGGTCGATTACTACAAGATGAACTGCGACGTGTTCGACAAGTTCGACTGCGTCGTGGGCGAGCAGGTGTGGAACTTCGCCGATTTCGCCACCTCGCAGAGCCTGCTGCGCGTCGAGGGCAACAAGAAGGGCCTCTTCACGCGCGACCGCAAGCCGAAGCTCGCCGCGCACTGGTTCCGCCAGCGCTGGCACGAGATCCCGGACTTCGGGTACAAGGCGTAACCGCACCCTGTACCATGTGAGATAACCCCTGGGGCTTTGACAATGTCAAATTACCCCAGGGGTTTTTCGACGCTTGCCGTCCCCGTCCGCCGTCAGGCCCTCGCATCGCGCCGCAGCATCTGGGCAACCCTGACGGCGCAGTACGCGAGCTGGATGCCGAGGGCGCTCCTGATGCCCGCGCGGATGCGGTCGAATCGCCGCGCGCCGTAGTTCTGCCCCGCGTAGGAGGCCACCGCCATGCCCATGAGTCATTGGGGACGGGTTCAAATGGCTCAGCGAGACAATGGGGGCGGGTTTAAATGACTCAGTAAGTCAATTGAACCCGTTCCCAATGTCTCATGTCCTAAACCCCTAGGGTACGGATGGGAATGACGAACACCCCGTCGGCACGTCGATATGCTGCATCGCCGGCACCGACGATCACCGCCAGAAACGACGGAGCCTCAACGCGCTTCTGCGTGTCTCGGAGCAGTTTTTTCTGCAGCATCAGCAGGTTTTTCGCCCCCTCTTCCACCTTGCTATGACTCAGCTTTATCTCGCACGCGCCCCATCTGCCATCTGCAAGCTCGATAATCGCATCAACCTCCAGATTGGAGTCATCGCGATAGTAGCGAACGGGATGGTCTGAAGCCATGGGATGCGCAGAGGCATAGACGAGCAAATCGCGGATGACAAGGTTCTCGAACACCATGCCGAACGTCTGCCAATCTTGCAAAAGGCGCTCAGGGCTCATGCGCAAGAGCGCGACTCCAAGCGAGGGATCGGCAAAATAGCGCTTGGGAGACACGCGCATGCGCTGGGGCGAACGGGATGCCGGCACCCAGCCTTCGATGTCATCGACGAGGTAGATACCGGCGAGCAGGTCGAGATGGCGTGACACTTCCCGCTGTTCAGCATCGCGAACCTCGGTTTTCTTCTCATGGCCGAAGACATCTTGCGCAAGCGTCACGTTCGTCGCGCTCTGGCCGACGGTGCGGGCAAGCGAACGGCACAAGCGTTCGGCGATACGGGCATTTCCGCCAAGACGGGGAATGCTCTGCTCATACACTTGGGCAAGATACGAACGGACAATCACCTGGGCATCCTCTGGTGAGGCATCGGTAGCTTCAGGCCAGCCGCCACGGCAGACGAGCCGTGCAAGGCCATCGATGTCGGCCTTCGCTGACGCGTGTTCGAAGCGATCCTCGAAGAGTCCCGCCAAGCTCACCGCTCCGCTTGAATCGCCCGATTCCTGCAGCGTCATTGTATGCATCGAAATGCGCCCGATTCGACCGGCACCGCTATGGGCAACCTGTTCTTTTTCTGGCGTAGAGGATCCCGTGAGAATCCAAAGCCCGTGGATGCCGCCGGCATCGTCGACAGTGTGGCGCACGGTATCCCAGATGGCAGGCACGCGTTGCCACTCATCGATAAGGTGCGGCGACGCGCCTGCGAGCGCGAATGCAGGATCTGCCTGCGAGGCTTCCAGATTGCCGCCTCGATCTACATATGTCACGCTCTTCGCCTGAGTGAGCGCAGACCATGTTTTCCCACACCATTTCGTGCCGGAAACCTCCACAGCACCGAACAAGCGCAGATACCGCTCCATCTGCCGATCGACAATCCTCGGCCTATAACCCTCCGGCGTTAGCGTATCGGGCGCGCTTCCCATGCCCTCCATGTTCCCCATCCGTTCTCGATATTACACGGAATCTACCAGGTCATTCCAAGATTACGAATTATAGAGTACCATGATTACGAATAAACTTGCACCATAATTGCGAATGGAAATACACCAAGAATACGAATCGTTCTGAGACGCTGACAAGAGCTTGACGCCTCGCGCCAAACCCCACCTCGGGTGCACGCTGCCCTGAGTCATTGGGGACGGGTTCAAATGACTCGCTGAGTCAAATGAACCCGTCCCCGATGACTCACCAACGACTCAGGGGCGGTGCTTGTGCAGGATGAGGGCCACCAGGGTCGCGCAGTACGCGAGCGCGAGCGCCCAGGCCAAGGGGTTCGCCAGGCAGATCATGAGGAAGCCGCCGCCGGCCACGGCCGCGACGCTGCCCGCGCACCGCCCCGCGAGCTCGCCCACGCCCGAGATGATCGCCTGCACGCTGTGGCCCATGCCCTGCAGGGTGTTGCGGAACACCATGAGCGAGCCGTGCAGGATGAAAAAGCAGCTGATGACCGAGAGGTACTCGACGGCCTCGGACGTGATGGCGGGGCTTGCCCCGTCGCCGAGCACGAAGCCCACGAGCGCGCCTTTGAGCAGGAAGATCGCGAGCCACGCCACGGCGCAGTACACGAGCTGGATGCCGAGGGCGCTCCTGATGCCCGCGCGGATGCGGTCGAATCGCCGCGCGCCGTAGTTCTGCCCCGCGTAGGAGGCCACCGCCATGCCCACGCTCTCCATGGGCAGGGTGAAGAGCTGGCGAATCTTCTCGCCCGTGGTCTGCGCGGTCACGGTCACGGTGCCGAAGGAGTTGATGGCGCCCTGCATGGCGAGCGCGCCCACCGCCGAGACCGAGTACTCGAAGCCCATGGGCAGCCCGATCACGCAGAGCCGGCGCAGGTGCCGGGCGGACGGGGCCATCGCGGCGCGGTCGACGCGCACCCAGGGCACGCGCGAGAACCCCCACCAGCAGTTGAGCGCCACCGAGAGCAGCGTGCCGAGCACATCGCCCAGGGCGGAGCCCGCCACGCCCATGTCGAACACGAGGATGAACACGAGGTCGAGCCCCACGTTCACCACGCACGAGATGGCGAGGAAGATGAAGGGGTGCCGCGAGTCGCCCACCGCGCGCAACACGGCGGCCGAGAAGTTGTAGAAAAGGGTCGCAGGGATGCCCGCGAACACGACCACGATGTAGATGGTCGCCATGTCGAGCAGGTCGGCAGGGGTGCCCAGCAGCACGAGCAGCGGCCGCGCCGCCGCGATCATGGCGACGGCGAGCACGATGCTCAGAACCGCGGAAGCCCACGCGCCGTTCCACAGGTAGCGGCGGAACCCCTCCTCGTCATGGGCGCCGAAGCGCTGCGCCACGGGGATGCCGAACCCGATGCCCGCGCCCTGCGCGAAGCCGAGCACGAGGAAGTTGAGCGCGTACGTGGCGCCCACGGCGCCGAGCGCGTCCGGCCCCACGAAGCGGCCGACCACCACGGTATCGGCGAAGTTGTAGAGCTGCTGGACGAACGAGCCCAGCACGAGCGGCACGGAGAAGCGCAGGAGCTGCGTGAGCGGCCGCCCCATCGTCAGGTCTGTGGTGACGTTCGGCATCGCGCTCCCCCTGCGCCCGTCCCTCCCCACGGGATGTCGAAAAACCCCTGGGGTATTTTTACATTACCGGGCGACGTCGGCGCCCGAGTGCAGGAACTGCTCGACCTCCGCGGCAGTGAAGCGGTTGCAGTCGCCCGCCACCGTGTGCTTGAGCGCGCCGGCCGCGCAGCCGAACTCGATGGTGCGCTGCGCGTCCCAGCCCGAGAGCACACCGTGCAGCACGCCCGCCGCGAAGGCATCGCCCCCGCCCACGCGGTCGACGATGGGCTCGATGCGGTGCGTGCGCGAGTGCACGAGCGCGCCGCCGCGCGTCATGAGATAGCCGGTGAGGTCGTTCGAGCTGCTCGAATGCACCACGCGGCACGTGGAGTACACGGTCTCGAGCAGCGGCGCGGCCTCGAACAGGCGCGTGTAGGCGTCGGAGAGGGCGCCCTCGTCCCACGCCGTGCGCTCGAGCCCGAGCGCGCTCTGCACGTCGCCGATCCCCGCGGAAAGGACGGAGATGTAGGGCAGCAGCTCGAGGAAGACCTCCATGCACGCGTCCCAGCTCCAGAGCTTCGCGCGGAAGTTCACGTCGTAGCTCACGCGCACGCCGCGCTCGACCGCCCCGCGCACCACCGCGGGCGCGATGACGCGCCAGGTGGGGGAAACCGCCGGCGTCACGCCGGAGATGTGGAGCAGGTCGGCGTCGCCGAAGAGCTCGTCCAGGTCCCACGGGCAGGCGTCCACCGCAGCGAACGACGAGCCCGCACGGTCATAGGTGGCCTGCGAACCGCGGGCGCCCACGCCCTCCTCGAGGTAGTACGTCCCCAGGCGGGCGCCGCCGCGCAGCACGCGCGAGCAGTCGACCCCGAAGCGGGAGAGATGCCGCACCGCGCCGTCTCCCAGCGGATTCTCGGGCACGACGCTCGCGAACGCCGCCGTATGGCCGAACTGCGCGAGCGACACCGCGACGTTCGCCTCCGCGCCGCCGTAGTTTGCCGCGAGCACCGAGGCGTCCGCCAGCCGCACGCCGTCGCCCACGGAAAGCCTGAGCATGATCTCGCCGAGTGTCAGAACCTTCGCCATGAACCCGCCCCTTCTCCCCATGTAAAATTACCCCAGGGGTTTTTTGACATACAGGCGGGTGGCCCGGGCCGAGCCCAAGCCACCCGAATCGCGCAAAGCGCTCGCTACTCGAAGAAGCCGAAGTAGTCGTGGGCGTTGTTGTAGCAGATGTCCTCGACGATCTTGCCCAGGTACGCCTCGTCCTCGGGCACGCGGCCCTGCTCGACCCACTCGCCGATGGTGTGGCAGAGCACGCGGCGGAAGTACTCGTGGCGCGGGTAGCTCAAGAACGAACGGGAATCCGTGAGCATGCCGGTGAAGTTGGCGATGAGGCTCTGCTCCGCCATCATGGTGAGCTGGCGCTTCATGCCGTCGAACTGGTCGTTCACCCACCAGGCGCAGCCGAGCTGCAGCTTCTGCTTGCAGCCGCCCTGGAACGACTGCATGAGCGTCGAGAGGCCGAGCCAGTCGTTCTCGTTGAGCGAGTAGAGGATGGTGCGCGGCAGCGCGTCCTCGCGCTCGGCGGCGTCGAGGTAGCGCGCCATCTCGCTGGCGAGGCCGGGCTGGTCGCCGGCGGAATCGAAGCCCTTGTCGCGGCCGAGCGCCTCGAAGCCGCGGGTGTTGGCGTTGCGCAGGGCGTTCACGTGGAACTGGAACACCCAGTTGTGCTCGGCATAGAGGCGCATGAGCTCGAGGCAGAGCGCCGTCTGGTACTTGCACACGTCCACCTCGGGAAGCACCTCGCCGGCGAGGCGGCGCGCCACGATGTCCTCGAGCTCCTCGGGCGTGGCGGGCACGAAGCGCACCACGTCGGTGCCGTGGTCGGCCAGGCGCCCGCCCACGCTGTGGAAGTAGTCCACGCGCTGCGCCGCGGCCTCGACGAGCCCGGCGAAGCTGTGCGCGTCCACGCCGGCGGCCTCGCCGATGCGGTCGCAGTAGGCGGCGAAGTCGGGGCGGTCGATGCCCATGAGGCCGTCGGGACGGTAGGTGGGCAGCACCTTGAAGCCCAGGTCCTCGACCTCGGCGAGCTGCTTGTGGTAGGCCAGGTCGTCCGCCGGGTCATCGGTGGTGCAGAGCGCCTTCACGCCGGCGTTCTTGATGATCTGGCGCGGGCGGAAGTCGTCGGAGGCGATGCGCTCGTTCGCGCGCTCCCAGATGCTCTGGGCGTTCTTCTCGCAGATGACGTCCTCGATGCCGAAGAAGCGGCGCAGCTCCAGGTGGCTCCACTCGAAGATGGGGTTGCCCGGCGCCTGCTCGACGGTCTTCACGAACGCAAGGAACTTCTCGTAATCGTCGCCGTCGCCCGAGATGAGCTCCTCGGGCACGCCCGCCGCGCGCATGAGGCGCCACTTGTAGTGGTCGCCGGCGCCGTCCTTGCAGATCCAGATCTCGGCGAGGTTGCCGAAGCGCTCGTTCTCCCAGATCTCCTTCGGGGAGAGGTGGCAGTGGTAGTCGATGATGGGCATGTGCTCCGCGTGGTCGTGATAGAGCTTCTTCGCCCAATCGGTCGTGAGCAGGAAATCGTCGTTGAGTAGCATGACCGCCTCCTTGAGACGGGCCTGGGACGGGAACCAAGCCCATCGGTACCTCCGCGGCTCCCAGTGAAGCCGACGCATCAAGCACCCGCCTGCATGCGCTGATCTTGCCACTAATATATCAGAAATGGGAAACGTCGCTGCAGGTTGGATGGCGGAAATACGCGAGCGGTAGCCCCCGACGGCGCAACGGCTCGACGGGGCGTCGAAGCGGAGCGCTACCGGGCGAGCACGCGGCCGCGGCTTGCCCTACGCGTCCACGACCATCGTCCCGGCGAGCAGGTCGTGGAGCGAGCGGCCGTCGCGCCTGAAGGCGAAGAGCGCCACGCTCGCGAGCGTGATGGCGAAGCTCACCGCATACGCCCACGTGGGCAGGACGGCGCCGGTCGCGATCTCCACGAGCCCGCGGATCACCGTGCTCGTGCCCACCGCGGCGCCCTCGATGAGCATCATGCCGAGCACCTGGCGCACGGCGAGCGCCACGGGCGAGGCCTCGCCGCCGCCTACCGCGACGATCCGCACGTGGAGCAGGCGCTTCCCGAGCGTCTGTCCCGCGCACGCCATGGGCACGACCGCGTAGTACACGAGCCCCGCGAGCAGCCCGGCGATGCCCGCGTACAGGCCGTACGGCGCGACGAAGGTCGAGATGAGCTGGTCGGTGACCTCGCGCCCCTGCATCGAGGCGACGAAGGCGATGGGCAGCGACGTGGCGAGCGCGCCCACGTACCAATCGAACGCGAACGCCGCGCCGCGCCGCCAGAACGTCGCGGGTGCCAGCACCCTTGCGCTGCTACCAGACCGTTTGCCCATCTCGTCCTCGCCTTTCATCGCATGCCCCGCGCGCGGGCGCACGAAGCGCCTCCCCCGCGCGGGGCAGATCGTCCGTATGCCCTACCGAATGAACCCGAACGGGTGCTCCGGCAGGATGTAGTCGAGCAGGAACTGCTCCTCCTCGGGGATGCGGCCCACGCGGTTGCGCACGCCGTCGTTGGGGATGTCGCGCGTGGCGATCTGGATCTCGCCGCGGTAGTGCGCCATGTTGTCGTTCACCACGAGCACGTCGCCCTTCGTGAACACGGGCGCGTCGAACGCGCGCGGGGCGATCTGGCGCTCACGGAAGGACGAGCGCGACCACGAGGAGCGGATCATGTACGGCGACGGGTCGTGCCGCGCGGCGTGGTCGAAGTCGAACACGATCTCGCGCTCGGCCTCGGAGATGCCCTCATCGAGGTCGATGCGGCAGCGCACGCGCGTGAGGTCCACCGCGGCCATGGCGGCGAGCTCGTCCTCGGAGGCGAAGCAGTTGCCGATGATCACGTCGTCCACCAGCCCGCTCGCGATCACGTGGCGCACCTGCAGGTCGATGGGGCGGTGACGGTCGTCCTCGCAGGTGGGCAGGCCCGCGAACACCGGCCAGGGGCCGAAGGTGTCGGGCTGCTGGCTCGAGACGAACGCCGCGAGCGGCATGCTCAGATCCTTGTAGATCTTCGAGTAGCGCTCGAAGTACTCCTCGCAGAGCCCCGTGTAGGGCTCGGGGTAGAAGTTGTGGCACGCGACCATGTTCTTCGCGTTCGCGCCGCGCTCGATGAGGTTCGCGAGCGGGTGGTTATGGCTCGCGTTGAACTCGATGCCGATGCCGTAGGGGTTGCGCGTGAGCACGATGTTGCCCCGGTCGCCGAAGTGGCTGTCGAGGCGGATGATGTCCACGCCCATCTTCGCGAACGGCGCGATGTCGAACGGCGTGGCGCCCAGGCGCTCGAACACGGTCTCGTTCGTATCGACCGCGACCATGAAGCCCAGGTCGTGCGCATAGGAGATGAACGAGCCGAACTCCTCGACGGTCTCCTCCGCGCCCTTGTCCACCGAAAGCAGGCAGGTGAAGATGCGGGTGAAGCCGTGCGCCGCCGCGCGCTCCAGATACGCGCGGTCGGCCTCGGGGGTCGAGTGCTCGGGATAGACGGAGATACCTAGGCGACGCATGGGAACGCCCCTTTCAGAAATCGAAACCGTAGGGTTGTAGCAGGCCGGCGATGGCGCGGCAGCAGACGCGCTCGCCGCGTGCCGGCGCCAGCCGCGTGCCGGAGCCGGATGCCCAGGGGCGCCGGTGCCGGAAAGGAGACGGGCGGCACCGGCGGGCGCGGGACGGGGAGAGACTCCGCCCCGCGCCCTTCCCCTCAGTGCATTAGAGCGCGTCGAGGTCGAGTGAATCGAGGTCGAGGTCGTCGAGCTCGCTCGCGGCGTCCGCCTCCTGGGCGGCAGCCTCCTCGGCAAGGTACTGCTTGTCGAGCGTCTTGATGAACGGCAGGTACACGAACACGCCGATGATGATGAGCACCACCTGGAGCACCGCGCCCTGCCAGCCGGCGAGCAGGAAGCCGGAGAGGATGGCCGGCGTGGACCAGGTGAGGATCGGGCCGGTCGCGACGGGCACGAGGCCGGCGGCCATGACGGCCCAGGAGCCGAAGATGTTGATCATCGGGCACAGCAAAAACGGGATGAGCATGATGGGGTTGAGCACCATGGGCAGGCCGAACATGATGGGCTCGTTGATGTTGAAGATGCCGGGCGCGATGGAGAGGCGGCCGAGCATGGTGATGCGCTTGGACTTGCAGAAGAGCAGCATCGCGATCACGAGCGACAGCGTGGAGCCGGCGCCGCCGTACTTGGCGAAGCACGCCTGGAACTGGTGGTTGATGATGTTCGTCGCGGGCAGGCCGGCGGCGAGGGCGGCCGTGTTCTGCTCGGAGAGCGACAGCAGGATGGGCGCGTACACGGAGTCCGTGATGTTCGTGCCGTGGATGCCGAAGAACCAGAGGACGTGCGCGAAGAGGTACACGAAGGCCTGCGCGAACACGGTGCCGCCGAGGTTCTGCAGCGGGATCTGCAGGAAGCTGTAGATGAACGAGAAGGCGTCGCCCCAGGGCGTGAGCGCGAACACGAGGCGCAGCACGAGGGCCACGAAGATGGTCACGGTGCCGGGGATGAGCGCGGCGAAGGAGCGGGAGACCGAAGGCGGCGTGCCCTCGGGCATCTTGATGGTGGGGCCGTTCTTCACCATGAGGCCGTAGATCTTCACCGAGAGGAAGCCCATGACGATGGCGACGAACACACCCTTGGAGCCCACCCAGCCGGTGGGGATGCTCGCCACGTTGAAGACCTCGATCGAGCCCTCGGGCGTGAACTCGGTGATCTGCGGCATGAGCATGATCCAGGTCACGAAGGAGATGAGGCCGGCGGCGATGCGGTCAGAGATCTTCTCGTGCTCGGCGAAGTTGTAGCCCACGAGAAACGCCACGAACATCGCGAGGAGCGACAGCGTGCACGCGGAGGGCACGTTGATGAGGTCGGACAGCGAGATCGACCCGAGCATCGTGTTCGTGAGGAAGTTCGTCCAGGCGCCCACCGGGAAGCTCTTGACGAGCGTGAACAGCGAGCCCGCGATGACGAGCGGCATGATGGTCGCAAACGTGTCGCGCAGCGTGAGCAGGTACTTGTTCTTGCCCACCACCGTCGCGAGCGGCATGAGCTTATCCTCGATGACGTCGAGGACCTTGGATGAGGAGCTCATATAGTATCCTTTCGTATAGTGCAAGGCGGTATGCGGAACCGATGTTGGCGCAACGACCTATGCCGCCTTGTGCTTCTTCAGCAGCAGGATCGCGTACTTGAGCACGCGCTCCCCGTTCAGGGTGCCGTAGTCGGCGGAATCGATCACGCCCACGGGGGTCGTGGCGCCGTACTTCTCGTTCACCTCTTCGAAGTTGAAACTCACCTGCGGGCCGAGCAGGATCACGTCCGGATGGTCGCTCTCGACCAGATTCGAGATCTTGCCGGTGGGGAACGCCTCGACGTGGATGTCGAGCTTGTGGGCGTCCGCCGCCTTCTGCATGTTCTGGGCGAGCATGCTCGTCGACATGCCGGCGCTGCAGAACAGGTAGATCTTGCGCGTCATCGTATCCTTCCCTTCTTCCTTTGCTTGCTGGATAAGCGAGTGCCTCGGCGCGCGCGTCCGCGCCGCGAGGCTATACCGCGCGCTCGCGCACGAGCGCGACGATCTGCTTCGCCAGGTCGATCGTGGTGATCGCGTTCATGAGATGGTCCTGGCCATGCACCATGATGAGCGAGACGCCATCGCTCTCGCCGCCGTTCAGGATCCGGCGGATCTCCTCGCTCTGGTGCTCGTGCGCCTCGACGATCGCCTTGTCCGCCTGGGCCATGAGCTCGTCGGCGCGGTCGAACGCGCCCGTGCGGGCGGCGGCGATGGCCTCGATCGCGCGGGCCTTGGCCTCGCCCGCCGGCACGATGAGCTTCATCACGATTTCCTCGTCCGTCATGCTTGTACCTCCCCTCGTGCATCCGATGCGGTCCCGATGCAGCCCATGACGTCCAGCAGGGTCTCGAAGCGCTGGTCGCCAAGCAGGCGCGATACGGCCGATGCGCTTCCCGCGAAGGAGAGCATGGCCTGGTAGAAATCATGGAGGTCCTCGTCCGGGTCGTCCGAGACGCACACGAGCAGCGCCACCCGGACGGGCTTGCCCGCCCAGTCGACCGGCTCGTCGAGGCAGGCCGCGCACACGAACGTGCGGCCCGTCACCGAGACGAGCGGGTGCGGCATGGCCACGAGGTTGCCGAACGAGGTGGGCGCGCTCTCCTCGCGCTGCCGCACGAGCCCCGCAACGTCGCCCGTGAGCGGCATGACGGAGGCGGCGCGCTCGCACAGGGCCGCGATGACCTCGTCGCGCGTCGTGGCGGCAAGGTGCGGCATGAACAGGCGCGGGTCGAACCACTGCGACGCGCGGGCCGCGGCGCGCTCGGAGGCGTGGAAGAGCTCCTGGACGCCGGCGACGTCGCGGGCATCGAGGAAGTAGCCGACGGCGCGCACCGGCACGGGGACGGCCACGGGCAGGGGCACGGTGGTGAAGACGTAGTCGATCTGGGAGAAGTCGGCGCCGGCGACCCGCGAGACGTCGCAGGTCTTGATGGTGCCGAGCTGCGGGCCGAACTCCTCGCGGCACCGCATGGCGAGCAGGCGCGCGCTGCCGCGGCCCGATGCGCACACGATCATGATGTTCTTGGGGCGCGACTGGCGGGCGCGGCGGCGTTCGAGCGCCAACGCGAACGCGAGGGCGAGGTAGCCCGCCTCATCGTCGCTCACGGGGGAGCCATAGCGCTCGAACAGCACGCGCGCCGCTTCGAGGGCGCAGGCGAATGCGAAGGGATAGCGCGCCCGGATGTCGCCGAGGAGCGGGTTCTCGAGGCGCATGTGGTAGCGCAGGCGCACGGAGAGCGGCCCCAGGTGGCGCGCGAGGTTCATGTGCAGCTCGAGGTCGTCGCCGAGCCCCGTGCTGAAGGCGGTGTCGGCCGCGGCGATCATCTGGCCGGCGACCTCCCACGCCTCGTCCGAGACGGCCGCGCCCTCGGCGGACTCCGACGGGGAGTCGGGCAGCTGGACGCGCTTGCCGGCGAGGTGCACCGCGAGGTAGGCAACCTCGGGCTCCGGAACGGAGATCGTAAACGCGCGGGAGAGGTTCCCGGCGATCTCCTGGGCGACCTCCCACGCCTGGTCGCGCTTGATGCGGTCGACGTCGATCACGTCCTCGGCGGCGTAGCGCCCGGAGCGGATGCGCGCCACCGCGATGGCGATGTGCACGAGGAGGTTCTGGTACGCGACGGAGTTCACGGTGAACCCGTGGCGCTCGACGGCCTCGTCGACGCAGGCGGCGATGCTCTCGAGGCGGAAGTTGTGCCGCACGACGCCGTCGCCCGACGCGCCGCGCTCGCTGCCCTCGGCGAGCTCATCCGCCTCGGCCAGCCGGTCGAGCGCATTGTTCGCCAGGCAGATGCGGCGCTTGACCTCGGTACCCTCGACGCGCACCCCATAGCGCGGGCGGCGCTCGAGCGTGAGGTCGAAGTGGGCGAGGTACTCCTCCACGCCCGTGAGGTCGTAGGCCACGGTGCGCCGCGAGCAGAAGAGGGTCTTGGCGAGCGCCTCGACCGTGACCCAGTCGTCGCGCGTGAGCAGGTCGTTCACCAGGAAGGAGATGCGGTCCTGACGCGTCTCGGGGATCTGCGGCCACAGCATCCCGCCGAAGCGGCGCCGCCACGCGACGAACGCGTCCTCGTCGTCCACGAGGAGCTTGAAGCCGTCGCGCTCCACGGCGATGCGCGCGCAGGGGCTGAGCGAGCGGTTCGCCACCTCGATGCTCGCGCGCACGTGGGCGGGGTCGCTCCCGAGCATGACCGCGAGCTCGCCCGCCGTCGCGCCGGGATGCGCATCGATGCAGTCCACCAAACGGCACTGCGCGTCGTCGAGCAATTCGGTCATCATGGAACCCCCCCTCATGACCCCATGGTACGGGAAGGAGCCCGCGCGATTCGTGCAAGTCTTCGCCCCCTCCCCCGCCCCGCGCGTTGCACGAATCCCCGCGCCCAGTGATAATTTGGTGTCAGTCACCTTTTTATCACCCACAGGTAGAAAAAATCCCCAGCCCCAAAAGGGCCAGGGATTGAAAACCAGTTCTCGCCTACGAGGAGTCGAGCACGTCACCGCTCTGTGCGGGGCGGCGGGTATTCCCCGATGCGAGTTCCGCAGCGAGCGAAGCGAGCGAGGACTGTCTGAAGCAGCGGGGAATACCCGCCGCCCCGCCCCAAAGCGCCTACTTGCTCGACTTCTCGATAGCCTCCCACATGCCGTTGATGTAGGCGATGCCGAGGGCGCGGTCGTAGAGGCCGTAGCCCGGGCGCCCGGTCTCGCCCCAGATCATGCGGCCATGGTCGGGGCGCATGAAGCCCTCGAAGCCGTTGTCGTGGAGGGCACGCATCATCTTGTACATGTCGAGCGAGCCGCAGGGGCTGGGGTGCGGGGCCTCGTAGAAGTCCTTGTTGCCCGGCTCCTCGGGGTTGATGTACTTGATGTTGCGCATGTGCACGAAGTGGATGCGGCCGCGGCGCGTGAACTCGGCGAGGATGCTGTAGATGTCGTTGCCCGG
Organism: [Collinsella] massiliensis; assembly: GCF_002161605.1. Taxonomy (NCBI): domain Bacteria; kingdom Bacillati; phylum Actinomycetota; class Coriobacteriia; order Coriobacteriales; family Coriobacteriaceae; genus Enorma; species [Collinsella] massiliensis. Next base: position 204,939 of record NZ_NFIE01000001.1, read on the forward strand.
CTCCTCGGCGATGGAGCCGCAGCAGAGCGTGATGCCGTTGTAGGGCGTGTCCACGGCGTTGCAGAGCCAGTCGAGGTCCTCGCGATTCTTGATGATGCGCGGCAGGCCGAACATGCTGTACGGCGGGTCGTCCGGGTGGATGGCCATCTTGACGTCGTACTCCTCGCACACGGGCATGATGGCATTGAGGAAGTAGACGAGGTTCTCGCGCAGCTTCTCCTCATCCACGTCCTTGTAGGCGTCGAGCAGGCTCTTCACCTGCGCCAGGCGCTCGGGCTCCCAGCCGGGGAGCGTGAAGTCGCCGGAGCCCTCGGCCACGGTGTCGATGATCTCCTGCGGGTCGTCCGGGATGTTCGCCTTCACGAACGCGAGCGTGGAGGAGCCGTCGGGCAGCTTGTAGTCGAGGTCGCTCTTCACCCAGTCGAAGACCGGCATGAAGTTGTAGCAGATGACCTTCACACCCTCCTGGCCGAGGTTCTTGATGGTCTCCTTGTACGCCTCGATGTGCTCATCGCGCTTGGCGGTGCCGATCTTGATGTCATCCGAAACGTTCACGCTCTCGATGACCTTGAGGGTGAGGCCGTTCGCCTCGACCATCTCGCGCAGGGCGTGGATACGCTCGCGCGGCCACACCTCGCCCACGGGGATGTCGAACAGCGTGCCCACGATGCCCGAGCAGCCGGGGATCTGACGGATCTGCTCGAGGGTGATCTTCTCCTCGTTCGGTCCGTACCAGCGGAATGTCAGCTCCATAATCTTCCTCTCATTTAGGGACGGGTTCAAAACGTTACTTTTTGCTACATTCGGGGACAGGCTTAGCCCGCGCCAACCCCCGCGCGGCTACGCGGCGAGGTAGGCGTGCAGCGTCGCGCGGACGGCACCGAGCCCGGCGTTGAGCTCGGCGAACATGCCCTCGATGCGCTCGCCCAGGCCAGCCTCGTACAGGTCGCAGTCGAAGATCTCCAAATTGGAGAGGATCGGCTGCATGGTGGCGTGGATGGTCGCGGCGTCCGTCACGCCCAGCTCGATGCCGCCGTCGGCGAGGCGCTTCTGCAGCCCCGCGAGCAGGGGGTCGGGGCTCGGCGTGAAAGCGGCGCCCGTGTCGTCCACAGCCTCGAGGTAGCGCAGCCACCCGGCGATCACGAGCGGGATGCCCACGAGCGAGCTCGTGCTCTTGCCCGCCGCGAGGTAGGCGTTGATGGTGTGGCCGTAGCGGATGGGCAGCTTCTGCGAGGTGTCCTGCGCGATGCGCTGCGGGGCGTCCGGCAGGCTCGGGTTCGGCAGGCGATGCTCCACGAGCACGTCGATGAACTCCTTGGGGTCGATGACGCCGGGGTTCACGACCACGGGCATGCCCTCGTCGTAGCCGAGGCGCTTCACGAGCGCCACGAGGTCCGCGTCGCGCATCTCGTCGGCGATCTTCGTGTAGCCCAGCAGGCAGCCGTAGACGGCCAGGCCGGTGTGCAGCGGGTTCAGGCAGGTCGTGACCTTCATGGTGTCGGCCTTGTCCACCGTTTCGCGGTCCGTGAGGATCACGCCGCCGAGCTCGAGCGCGGGGCGGCCGTTGGGGAAGCTGTCCTCCACCACGAGGTAGTGCACCTGCTCGGTGTTCGCGAAGCCGGCGAAGTTCACCGGGCCGTTCGGGATGAGCGGCAGGTCGCTCCAGCCCTCGGCGGCCAGGTGCTGCGCCACGGCCTCGGCGGGGTTGGGGGTGATGCGGTCGATCATGGACCACGGGAAGCTCACGCGCGACTCGTCCGAGACGTACTCGATGAAGCCCTGGCTCACGTGCCCGGCCTCGTACCAGCCGTTCGCGATGGTGAGCACGGCGTCGCGGAAGCGGCGGCCGTTCTGCGAGAAGTTGTCGGTCGAGACGAGAGCGATGGGCGCGGCACCCGCCTCGTAGCGGGCGAGCAGCAGCGCGGCCACGATGCCCATCGTGCTCGCCGCGGCCTCGGGGCCGTTCGCGATCTCGGCGGCGACGTAGCCGAAGAACTCGCCCGAGGGATCCTTGAGCGCGTAGCCCTTCTCGGTGATGGTGAACGACGCGAACTGCAGCTCGTCGCTCTCGAAATACTTCTGAACCTGGGCGTAGTCGTCCGGGCGCTTGGGGTTGCAGAAGAGCGAGGCCGCGGTGCTCGCGAGCACGCGCTCCTCGAGCGCACCGTCCTCGTGCATGATGACCTGCAGGATGTTCTCATCGTACGGGGCGTAGACCTCGTCGACGGTGAAGGGGCTGAAGGTCTCGACCACCACGACGCCGCGGTCGAGCCCGCCGGCGTCCATGACATCCTGGGCGATCTCGGCGTGGAACGCGCGGTAGAGGTTGCCGCCGCCGAAGTGGATCCAAACCGGCTGGCGCGCGCCGGCGGCACGCGTCGCATCGACGTCGAACGAGGGGAGCTTCACCCCCATCTTCGTAAGCTCGTCGCGGGACAGTTGCCAATGCTTCAGCGAGACCATGCGAACAACTCCCATCATCCAGATCCCGGAACGACCACAGCGCGGTGAGGCGATGCGGATGCCTCCCGGCCGCCGCATCGCGTCGATACGCAGGGTACAGGTTCCTCTGTATCGAACCGATTTCTAATATATCAGATTGAGGGGAGCCCAATGCTGCAGTAACGTTTTTCCTGATAATGCTTCTGCGAACGGTCGATTTTTCGCGCTGAGTTGTACATTCAGCGTATCTGATATATCAGTCTGAGGTCCAGCACGAGGTTCGGCCGCTCCGCGCAACGGCTCTATGGAAGCGGCCGTCGCGCCCGAACGAGCAGCCTGCGGCCGCTCCAAGACCCCTTCGCGACGCGCCATGCTCGCGCGCATCCCCCGGCCCAGCTGGCACGGCGCGCGTCGAACTGATATAACAGAGGGTACGCGGGGAGGGGCTACCATACTCATGGCGCCGCACCCTCCGCGCCGCATCTATACAGCACGATCGCCGCCCGAGCACGGCCCCAGAAAGGTGCCATCATGGCCGAGACCACCACCGAACAAGCCGGCTACCCGTCGCTCTCCTACGTCGCATACTATACGCTGCGCCGCGACATCATCTACTGCGACCTCACCCCCGGCCAGAAGCTCTCCGTCCGCGACCTCGAGGAGCAGTTCGGCCTCGGCCGCACGCCGGTGCGCGAGGCGCTCGTGCGCCTTTCCGAGCTCGGCCTCGTCTACACCATCCCGCAGAGCGGCACCTACGTTTCGCGCATCGACCTGCAGCGCGCCGAGGATGCCCGCTTCATGCGCGAGCACCTCGAGAGCAGCGTGATCATGGAATGCTGCGCGCGCCTCACCGACGAGGGCCGCGACTCGCTCGAGCATGTCATCGACCTGCAGGAACAGGCCGTGGCAAGCGGCGACGCGCGCGCGTTCTTCGAGCACGACAACGATTTCCACGAGCTCATCTTCAAGATCGCCGGCCGTCACACCGTATGGTCCACGCTGGAGGCGCACAACACGCATCTCCAGCGCTTCCGTTGGCTTCGCACGCAGGTAAAAGGCCTCGAGTGGGACACCATCATGAACCAGCACCACCAGATGCTCAAGGCCATCACGAGCCACGACCCCGAGGAAGCGAACTTCCTCTCCATCGCGCACGCGCACCTCATGTTCTCTGAGTACCTCGCCGTGACCGACGCCTTCCCCGACTACTTCGACCGCCTGTAGCGCCGGGGGGGCGGCGAGGCGCGGGCATGTGGCTTGCCCGCCCGCCCGCGCAGGCACGTGGCGCGCGACTTTCCCGCCCGCCCGCGCAGGCACGTGGCACGCGACTTTTCCGCCTGTCCGCGCGAACACGCGGCGCGCGACTTTCCCGCCCGCCCGCGCGAAAAGCGTCGCATAAGTCGGGGATGAACCGCTTATACGCGATCCACCCCCGAGATATGCGACGCTTTCGGAATGCGAGCGAACGCCTAGCTATGTCTATTATCTATCTACGCGGCCGCCGCCTGCAGCGCCACGTACGCGGCGCCGTAGATGCCCGCGTCGTTGTTGAGCGACGCGATCTCGATGGGCTTGTCCGCCGTGACCGGGATGGCGTAGCGGCGGTAGCTCGCTTCGAGGCGCTCGAGGAAGAGGTCGGAGGAGTTCGAGGTGCCGCCGCCGAGCACGAACGCCTCGGGATCCACCACATTCGCGATCATCGAGAGCGCGCGGCCCAGGTAATCGCACATGATGTCGATGGCAGCCCACGCCGCCTCGTCGCCGTCCTTCGCCGCGGCGAACACGGAGCGCGAGTCGGACGGACCGTCGAGCGCGACGGGCTCGCGGTCGCGCTTCTCGCATTCCTCGAGGTAGCTCGTCACGATGCCCGTCGCGGAGGCGTACTGCTCGAGGTGGCCCTTGCCGCCGCACCCGCAGACGCGCTCCTCGTCCGGGTTCATGCACAGGTGGCCGATCTCGCCGCCCGCGCCCGCGACGCCCGAGACCACATGGCCGTCGACGACGATGCCGCCGCCCACGCCCGTCCCGATGGTCACGAAGACGCAGCTCTTACGGCCGCGCGCCGCACCGGCCCACAGCTCGCCCATCGCGGCGGCGTTCGCATCGTTCTCGAACTTCACCGTGGCGTTGGGGCAGTGCCGCTGGAGCGCCGCCTCGAGGCCGGGCGCGTTGATCTGGATGTTCGCCTGCATGCGGATGACGCCGTCCGCCGGCACGGGGCACGGGATGGCGAGGCCGATGCCGTGCACCGCGTCGACCTCGGCGCTCGAGGCAGCGAGCACCTTCGAGATGCCGTCCGTCACCGCGGCGTAGCCGTCGGAATCGATGAGCGGAGGGGTGGGCACGCTGCCCCGCCCGATGAGCTCGCCGTCTTCGGTGAAAAGCCCCATCTTGACCGAGGTCCCGCCCACATCGAGGCCGATGAAGAGCTTGTCGTTCGCTGCCATATGCCCGTCCTTTCGTAATGCCCGCCGAGCGCCGGCGCGCCCGCGCGGTCGAATTCGCCACATCAGCTGCTATTGTGGCACGGCGCGGAACGGATGGCGCCGGAGATTCGGTAAGCGCGCCGGCGCGGCAGGGCGGAAAGCGGGACAATGATAAATGAACCAGAGGTATTCGAACCTTATTCCAAAAGATAGGATTCGCTCGGCTTCATCCCTCAAGACGTGCACACGCGCGCAGAAAGGAACGATACAGCTCATCTGAAGACTCGGCAGCGGCAAGATCATCGACAAACTTCGGGAAGCTGTCGCATAGCGTGATAAGTTCATCAACGATGCGACTATGACGAGAACCATCAACAGGCGCAATGACAAACATGACCTTGATGGGAACACGATGCTCTTGCCCCATGTCCACATCAAATGGGCGCTCGAACGTAACGAGCGACAACGAGAGCTCGTTATCAGGATCTGCATTCGCATGCGGCATGCAAAGTCCTGGGCAGATAACACCGAACTGTTGATAGCGCCGACTCAAGTCGAAGATTCCTTGCAGATATTCTTCGGTCATGGCTCCAGCTTGAAGCATGGGACCTGTTGCGAGACGCACAGCGCTCTCCCAATTTGGCGCCTGGATATGCGCACGGACGAAACGGCGCGGCACGCTATCCGCGAGACTCGGGAGCACATCTTCATGAGGGTGGCACTCGTTTTCTGGCTCAAGATTGCCATGCGTCATTCCCGCCTTATCAAAATACCGTTGCAGTCTTGAGCGCAGCTCTTCCGCATCCTGTATTTCCGAAGCCCCTTCGACAATCTCTAAAATGTCCGAAACAGGATCTGGACGCTCAAATCCACCATTTCGATCATGCAGGAACGCACCGATGCGACGTACATCAAGCCGTGTGAGCATGGGGCTCACGCGAATGATGGGGCGCGGTAATACGCGGTCTATGGCAACCGTCGTTAAAATGACATCAAAATCGGCACAGTCACATTCCCTCAGCTGGGAAGCCGAGATGCTCCTTACGATGCGCAACGCTGGAAAAGTACGCTTGAGGGCGCGTTCAAGAAATGCAACGGTTGCGATATTCGCGCCGCATACAAGCACAACGCGAAGAGAACGATCCATTTCGGGCGCCGTATTAAAACGCTCAAGCGCGGCCGCGAAATACAATACGATGTACGACAACTCCGCATCACTGATGTGAAGCCCCACCTGGTCACAGTATCGATCAATGACCGCCCGACAAATCTCGGCAGCATCGCGAAAACGCTCGGTTACTTCGAGCGGAGCAAGCTCGCCATATCCAATTCCAATCTCATTACGAGCAAGCATTGCATCGATATGGTTCTTAAGCGCTGCCATGAGCTCATGTTCAATGGTGAAATCGAATCCAAAATGAGCTGACATCGCTGTAATAAGCGCACCGTACACGCGCACTGCAAGTTCGCCTACAGGATAATCCCGCAACTGAGCACGGCCGGAGGCATCCAGAACCGCGGCGAGTACGTGCTGCTCGGATGTGCGAGCAGCATCGTCTAATGTTTCCCAAAGCCGTGAATCACCTTGTCGGAGCATTCGCTCAAGCAGCTCGCCCGCTGTTTGCATTGAGCGCGCCGGCAGACGGCAATCATCAGCACCAACAAAGCATCCCCGTGCGATACGCACCCGCATAATCGCGAGATAGTAGGAAACCATGATGAACGAATCGTCGGTAAGCTCCTCACCCTCCACCTCGGTCTGGCGATCGAGCGCGTCAATGGCATCGATGAAATCGTGTCGATCAAGCAAGCCGAAGAGCCCGGCCGCCTCTACCTCAGCTTCAGCAGTGGCAATGTGGCTCCACGAAAGCGGTGAAAGACCGACCTCCTCACGACAAAAATCAACCATAACAAGACGCCGCTGCATCTCATTTGCGCAAAGCCTAATACCCCGCTTTTGATGACGAACGACGGTCAGCCCATGGTTCTTGAACCAACCCTCGACACCATCCATATCGCGCAGAATTGTGGACCTGCTTACATCGAAACGACTAGCAAGCTCGTCGAGGGTGCGCTCTTCTTCCCCAGTAAGAATGGCTGAAACAACGCTTCGCATACGCTCATCTGCGCTGAGAAATACGCCGGTAAGCGATCCTGCTTCATGAAGCACATCCCGCGCCCTTGGAAGGCTTTCGCGATCGATAAACACCCCGACCCCACGGCGACGAACGAGCAAGATATCGCGCCCGTGGCACCAAGTTTCCAGAGACTCGAGATCATAGCGTACCGTCCGCTCGCTCACATCAACGGATTGCGCAAGCGCCCGAAGCGTCATAGGCGAGCCGGCAGCCTCAACCAGCAATCGAAATTCCTGAAGGCAACGCCTGCTGATTGACACCAGCTCACCCATCTCATTAAGCCGTTCCAAAGCTATCAAGCGCCGCCCGAAGGCTCGCGATGAATTCTGCCATCCGTCCTTCAAGCGCAGCGGAGATGATTGCGCTGCCGACAATGACGCCATCCGCGCCAAGCGTGACAAGCTCCCGCGCATCAGATGCAGAGGATACACCAAAACCGGCACAAAGATTCGACTTGAATCCAGCGCGCTTAAGTGCGGAGATATTATCCCCAACGTGAGGATCGACCTCAGAGCGCGCGCCCGTTGCGCCATCAACGGCCTGCATAAACAGATAGCCGTCATCATAAGGGCGCAGAGATTCGATATCTACAGCGTCAAGATTGTATGGGACGAACTTGAGCGAGAGCATATCGTAAGCAGCAAGCTTCTCATCAAGTTCGTCGCGATTGGCATCGGGGTAATCCGGAGAGAGAACGGCATTCGCCCCGCTCTCTGCTACGCGAGCGGCAAATGCATCAACACCCATACCGCTAATGATGTCTCCATAGCACATAACCTGTAAGTTTGCCGCAGGATATGCCGACCTGATGCGGGCGATATCGTCCCATGCGTCTTCGGGCGCATGCTGCGCAAGCGCGCGCTCCATGGATGCCCGCACCGTTGCGCCATCGAGACACGGGTCTGCGTATGGGATACCCATCTCAAGCACGTCTGCACCCGCGTCAAGATACATTCCAGCAGCATCAACAGCATCGCCAATCGCTGGGTCACAAAGCGGATAATATGCGACAAGCACCTTATCCCCGCTCAGTTTCTTATTGGCAAGCGAAACTCGCATGCAATTCATTTCAATCACACCCCTAGAAACGCTCGAGCTGTTGTTTAACTACATTTGCAATGGCTTCACCGTCGTACGCGACAAGCATCTCCCGACGACACGAACCGCTGCCAATCACTTCCATGAGCTTCGAGAGCACTGCGAGATGACGCTCGGGATCATCGACCGCCATGAAGAAGACCGCTTCAACCTCCACTTCCCGCTCCGCGTCATCCATACGACGAAAACGCACAGGTCGCTCGAATCGGCCAACAGATATAGCACCGTGCAAGACGCCAATCGGATCACCGTGAGGCAGCGCGACCGCCCATGCGCCCAGGTCAAGACCGGTTGGGAAGGCACGCTCGCGCGTAACAGCAGCTTCAATGTATTCAGGGGTAGCGCAGCCGTGCTCCACGAACGCCGCACCTAGCGTGCGCAGTGCCTCCTCCCAAGTTGCTGGCGCATCCGCGTCATCCGCGAAATACGACCCGAGCACCTCCAAGTCGAGGTCTATTTGCTGTGTTTCCATAGCCAAATCCTTCATATCTAATGCGCTGCAATGGCATGTCTATTTGAGGAGGTCGTAAATCTGCTCAAGAACGCGATCGGCTCCAACGCCTGTCAGAATTGCCGTCGCGCGCACCGTCGGACAGTCGAGCGAGGGAAGCGCAGACGCTGAACACACAAGGTCGGGATGCTGCGTAGCGGCCACTTCCTTGACCTCGACAAGCTTGCAGGTCTCCACACTAGCCTCAATGCCCTTTCCGGCAAGGTAGTCCTTAATTTTGAGACCGATATTGCGGGAGGTAATACCACCGGTGCCGCACGCCACAACGATTTTCTTGGTAATCATGTCAATCCCTACTTTCTAGATGTCACTAATGGTTTGATGGGGCGGTCGCGAGCGGTAGATGGGAGATGCCGCGCGCGCGACCGCCCAGAAATGGAATGCATGCCGTCAGATTGATTCCGCTTGGTCGGCTACATGAAGAACGCGGTTATTTGACCGATGAGCGCGCTCAACCACGAAGAAGCGAAGCCAAGTGACGTGGTAATCGATTCGAATGGCGTACCCTCAAGCACTGCCACCTGCGTATACCAGTCCGCAGTAAGCGAGCACATGTAAAGCGAAATGATCATGATGATGATTCCGCAAATAAAACCGCGGAAGATATTCTTCTTCACATACGGCATGCAGCAGCTCACAAGAAACGGCGCTGCAACAGCAAGGTCGGCAAGCGGCATGACGCGGTTACCAGGAAGGATGAATGCAAGGAGCACAACAAATGGGGTCACGATGATGCCCGTGGCCATGACATCGGGCTCACCCACCAGAATTGCAGCGTCAAGGCCGATGTTCAGATCGCGATTGAAACGCTTACCAAAGTGTTCACGCATGCCGTCTGCCACGGGAGTGATGCCCTCGATCAGCGTGTTTGCAATGCGGGGGAAGATAATCATGAATGAAGCGGTACTGATAGCAAGCATGAGCGTGCCGTCAAACCCTTGGCCGCCAACGATGCCGAAAACGACACCGAGAACAAAACCGATAACCCAAGGCTGCACCGCCTTACCGAATTTGTTCTCAATTGCCTCGGGCGACCAGTCAATCTTCGCCAAGAAGGGGATTTTTTCGACTACCCAGTTCACTGCCATGCCCACAGGAGCGAACACGACTGCGTTACCATGCGGAATCGAAACACCATCAAGGCCATACGCCTCTTGAATCTTAGGCGCCGTGATGTCGGCGAGCTTGAGCACCACGATTTCGGTTATCACAAATGCGACAATGGCAAGAGGGATGTTCCCAGTAATCGCCCAAACGTAGGCACCGCTCAGCGAGAACACGCTGTAGTTGAAGATGTCGACATCAAGCGTATCGGTGAACTTTAGGGTGATGAGCACAACATTTACCAAAAAGCCAATGGGCAGCAGCAGGGCGTAGAATGGTAACGAAAAGAGAATCTGATATGCAGAAGGATTGCCAAGGTCTATAACGTCTAGATTGAACCCCAGCGACTCAACTACGGTGGAGAGTACGGGCGACATCGCACTTGCAAACATACCAGTCATGGTCGACATAGCCACGATCGCAGCCGAAACCTGGACGGCAGCACGAAGCGATCCGAACACGCCCAAGCGAGCGAGAACAAGCGCGACGATGAAAATGCCGATCATGGTAATAACCGCAGACGAGAGGCCTGCAAACCAGTCAAGGGCACCGGCAAGAACTTCCATCTTTCCTCCTTCGAACAAATTCCATAGCGTATAGCCCCATATCTAGAGCCTATGGTTCGAAGGAAGATCGGTACAGATGCAATGGATTCACTTGACTTGTGGCAAAAGCGTGCAAAGAAGCAAGACCAGGGGAGGCCCGACCATTCTGCAAGCCTTAAATGGATATTTCTTCATTTTTACATTGTGCAGATAGCTGGAACGCTATGCGTCAAAATGCCTAATTCCGACTCGACGTTCCGAACAACCGACCCCTACGCAGCCCGCTTGCGCTTGGCGAGCGATGCGCAGACGCCCACGAGCGCGCCGAGCAGCGCCGGGGTGACCCAGGCCATGCCCCAACCGGCGAGCGGGAGCGCGTCGAACCAGATATGCACGCCGGGGAAGAACGCATCGCGCACGGAGCATACGACGCTCACCACGGCCACAAGGCCGACTACCCAGCGCCACACGAGCGGCGCGCGGTCGCACGCGCGGTGCAGCATGCCCATGATCACCAAGCAGATCGCCACCGGGTAGAGCGCGTTCAGCAGCGGCACCGAGAACGCGAGGATGGTGTCGAGCCCGAAGTTCGAGATGACGCACGACACCACAGCGAAGCCGAGCGCCCACGCGCGGTACGGCACACGCGGAAGCTCCTCGGCGAAATACGTGCCGCAGCAGCTGATGAGCCCCGTGCACACGTTGAGGCACGCGAGCAGGAAGATCGCCGCGACCACCACCGTGCCGACGCCGCCGAAGTGGAGCGTCGCCGACGCCGTGATGACTACCGCGCCGTTCGTCGCGCCGGCGAGCGGCACGGCGAGCTCCGCACCCACGAGGCAGAGGCCCCCGTACACCGCGATGAGCAGCGCGCCCGCGATGGCGCCCGCCACGCACACCGCGCGCATGACGCTGCCGGGCTCGGTCACGCCAAGCGCGTTGATGTTCGTGGCGATGACGAGGCCGAACGTGAGCGACGCAAGCAAGTCCATCGTCTGGTAACCCGTGAGGAAGCCCTGCACGGCCGCGGCGGAATCGTACGGGGCGCTCGGCGCAGGAGTGGGCGCGACGTCGCCGCCGAGGTACGCGACGATCGACGCTCCCACTACCGCCACGATGAGCGCGATGAGCGCGGGGCCGGTGATCTTGCCCAAGAGCCGCGTGAGCTTGCCGGGATGCATGGCGAGCAGGTACGCCACCGCGAAAAACGCGACCGAGAAGGCAAGGCGCGCGGCCTCGACGGACACGCCCGCCGGCAACAGCGGCTCGAGCATCTCGAACGCCGTGGACGAGGTGCGCGGGATCGCGAGGCACGGCCCGATGGCGAGGTACACGGCCGCCACGAAGATGCGCGAGAAGAGCGGATGCACGCGGTCGGCGAGCTCGCGGACGGTGCCCGCAAGCGCCACGGCAACGATGCCGAGCACCGGCAGGCCAACGCCCGTGAGCAGGAAGCCCGCGAGCGCCGGGAGTGCCTCCGACCCCGCCTGCACGCCGAGCAGAGGCGGCAGGATGAGGTTGCCCGCGCCGAAGAACATCGAGAACAGGGTCACGCCCACGTACAGCGTCTGCCGCGGGGTCAATACCTGCCCAGCTGCATGCGATGCGCCCGTCTGGCCGGCCATCCGCGCCCCTCCACATCCGCCAGGGCACCCCGCGTCACGGGAGCGCCGGCTCATACATTCAAACGGTGTCCCATTCTACCGTGTCTTAGGGTGAAACGCAGCAGCGCCGCCCGCCGAGGTGCGCGGCGGGGCGCACCAGGTAGCCGGGCACGCCCACGCCCGTTGAAGTATGCGGAACTACTGACTTGTTCGGGTAAAAACGGCGCTGTACAACCCTCCCCGAACCCAAAGTGCGCGAAACGAACGGTTTATGGGCACCCCCGGAAGTAGCAAGGGGTTGAACGCTGAAGAAAGCGCAGGTAGGGAGGTTGCCGCATTCCCGGCTACTTGGGCACCCCCTCATAAAACGCTCGTTTCGGAAGCGCGGCGGAATCCTGGACCGCCGGATGGGAGGGGCGATGTACCCGAGGGAGGACAGGGGGAGGATCCTCGCGGACCTCGAGGAGAGCGGGATGCTGCCGGGGGCGTTCGCGAGGTCGAGGCC